>JAKSOK010000054.1 GCA_024405615.1 Phascolarctobacterium sp. | reverse complement strand
CCATATTCCAAAGCATTTACGAAATCTTCATCCATATCGCAAGCTTCATCGTCACCGTTCATCTTTTCTTCAACCTGTTTCAGGAAACGTTCTCTTTGATCAATGGGATCATTAAGTTCGGTAAAACCATTACAAATTTCACGCCCATAAATAAAGCCTTCAAAACGATCGGTAACCTCAGGATCTGCTTGAGAGCTCTTTGCCAGAGGAGAAATTTCTTTCGGATGACCCATAATAAAGGTAGGTTGAATCAAATTGTCTTCCACATATTCTTCGAAGCAGGCATTGATAATTTTGCCTACGCCCCAAGTAGGTTGAACTTCAACTTTAACGGATTTAGCAATTTCACGAGCTTGCTCAACATCTTTAACACCGGTGAAATCTACATTAGCATATTGTTTTACAGCTTCAACCATGGTCATACGGTTCCAAGGAGGAGTTAAGTCAATTTCTTTGCCTTCGTATTCAACCTTCATGGTTCCGCAAACCTTTAATGCTGCTTGAGAAATGATTTCTTCGGTTAAATCCATCATATCTTTATAATCAGCATAAGCTTGGTAAATTTCAACAGTAGTAAATTCGGGATTATGTTTGTAGTCAATGCCTTCGTTACGGAAGCAGCGGTTCATTTCATACACACGTTCCATGCCACCAACGATTAAGCGTTTCAAATACAATTCAGGAGCAATACGCATGAACATAGTAATGTCCAGAGCATTGTGATAGGTTACGAAGGGACGTGCAGCTGCACCACCAGCAATGGTGTTCAGCATCGGAGTTTCAACTTCCAAGAAATCTCTACCATCCAGAACCTCACGAACAGTCTTCAAAACTTTGCTACGTTTAATGAAGGTATCACGAACTTCAGGATTTACAATCAAATCAACATAACGTTGACGATAACGAGTTTCAATATCTTTTAAGCCATGCCATTTCTCGGGCAGAGGACGTAAAGACTTGGAAAGCATTTCCAATGCCGCAGCCTTAATAGACAATTCGCCCATATGGGTACGGAAAACCTCACCGGTAATACCAACAATATCACCGATATCCATCATTTTGATTAAAGCATAGTTTTCTTCACCAAGAACATCTTTGCGGACATATACTTGAATACGACCAGTTTTATCTTGAACGTCCATGAAGCAGGTCTTACCATGACCACGAATAGCCATTACACGACCAGCAACCATAACTTTCATTGCTTCTTCAGCATCATCAACAAATTGTTCACGGATATCAGCAGTGTGATGAGTCCATTCAAATTTATGACCAAATGGCAATCTGCCACTTTCAGAAATTTTATGCATTTTATCAATGCGGACTTGCATTTGCTCACTGATTTCAGTTTCAGTCATAGGTGCTTGTTCAGCAACTTGATTCTTCTTAACTTCTGCCATTAATAAATCCTCTCTCAGTCTTTATTTTTGATTTCTACAATCTTGTATTCCAGAGGACCTGCGGGGGTAACAACAGTAACAACGTCGCCTGCTTTTTTACCTAAAACTGCAGCACCAACAGGAGAGTCATTGGAGATTAAGCCATTAAATGGGTCAGCTTCAACGGTACCAACAATAGTATATGTCTCTTGTTCGCCAAATTCAACATCCTCTAAAACCACAGTGGAGCCTAAATTAACACCATCTTTATTAGCAGATTCCTCAATAACGACTACGTTTTTGAGCATTTGCTCGATTTCTTGGATACGACCATCAACAAAGCCTTGGTCTTCGCGAGCTTGATCATATTCAGAGTTTTCGCTTAAGTCGCCTTGCGCTCTAGCATCCTTTAAACGTTCAATAATTTCAGGACGTTTAACTGTGATCAAAAACTCTAATTCGTCTTTTAATTTTTGTAAACCTTCAGCTGTTAATTGAATTTCTTTAGCCATTATTCTACTCCTTTTTTACATATTATGATAACTGGAGATATAACTTCTATCTAATAATACTAGTTTCTATGAAATAGCATTACATTATATTATAAAATTTTTCCCCTGCTTTTGTCAACATTACTTTCTATGTATAGCTAATGCCAATTCTGCATTATGCTTAACCTCTTGAATATGTTGTTCTGTTACAGCTCTTTCAAAGTTTCGGAAACCAGCTAGCTTAAAGTCGTGTTTATCCGCCAATTCAGAAATAATTTTAATTTTATCTATACTTAAAGAACGACCTAAGGAAAAGTTTTCATAACGCCCCTCTAAAGCCAACAGCATCGTTTCAGCCATACATGCATAGGAGGTGTTTTTCGGAAAGCCAAAATTGAAATTAAAATTAACATCACCTGGCAAACTAATTATACCGCCCTCAATAACCAATACATCATTACGCTTTAACGAAACTTCACGAGAAACATTTCTAGGACGCGCTACATCACACACAACTGCGCCAGGCTTCAAATCCCCCGGGGAAATTATAAAATCCAAAGCACTAGTAACGGTAATAACTACATCTGCACTTCTAAGAGCAGAGCTAATATGATTAGTAACTTCAATCTCAGAAGTTGAAACCTTACCAATTTCTTGTGCAAGTTCTTCTAAAGGTTCTAAACGTCTAGCAACCAAAGTCAGATGTTTAACTTTATTTGCTAATAACTTTACACACGCTGAACCAATAGAGCCACTCGCGCCAACTACAACGGCACGACAATCCTCAAGTTTTTTTCCCATAAGTTTTACTGCAGCCTCAGTTCCTTGAACAGCGGTTGCTACAGTATAACTATTACCTGAAGTAACGGCAATATCTAAATTTTTAGCAATGGTAATACCACCATCACCCACAATAGAGGTAAATGCACCAAGCCCTACTATTTTTGCACCTAAGTCTTGAGCAATTTTACCACATTCAATAATACGATCTACAACAAATTCTTCTGGCAGGGTAACCATTTGCTTTGCTGTAAGAGTACAACCTATAAACCATCCCTCTGCTTCAGCATAGTTACTTTTTAAACCCGTAATATGAGAAACCTTAAAAGGTTTCTTATACCTTAGACAAGCTTCTATAAAACTATCTGGCAAATAACGCATGATTGGTGATACATGCTCCATGTCCTGTATTGACAAGGGATGGAATATAAACGCAAATTTCTCCATCTTAAATGAGTTTTCTCCCTCTAAACATGGCATCCTTATAATGCTTCTATCGATGCCTCAATATGATAACGTTCCAACAGCTCTAAGTATTTCTCCGCACTTAAAGCCTGCTTGCTTCCGTTCAATGCAACTAAAAGAGCCTCCATAACGTTAGTTCCAAAACTACGTCCATCAAGACAAGGTGTAGTTGTAATTAAAAGCTTCACACCAGCTTCTCGTAGCATTTCTCTATCAGCTGAAGTAACAGTATTAGTAATTATAGTTTTTCCAGGCAATGTGTCTGGCATAAATTTTTTTATATAATGAAAATCACCAGCAATTATATCGTTTTCCAAAAAATACTCTGGGTGGCGGACAACACGTTTTTCCTGCTCCACGCCCATTGGATAAAACCAGCTTACTGGCAATCTTGTAATAAAAGGAGCCAAAATACGAGCCCAAAAGTCCAAAGATTTTAAGGATTTTAAAGGTTTATTTATATTTAAGCTAAAAATTAAATCCCCTAAAGTGACTTCTGCACCATTTTCCTGCAAAGCTTCCGCCATACCAAAACGGTCAACGCCGCACATAAGCAATACTTTCGCGCCTTTAATAGGCACCAAATTACTTTTAGCGAGTTCGTTGATAACTTTACGTTCCAAGGAATCCTTTAATCCACTACCGTCAAGAACAGGAGTTTTATGTACATTAGCAATAAGATTGGCTGATTCTCTAAAGGTATAGCGTCTTTTACCTGCAAACACATATAAATCAGTTCCACCTAAGCCAAATGCAGCAGCCTTGCCGTCCAAATCCTCTAAAAGCTTTTTCGCTTTACGGAGATCGCCGTCAGTACCCAAACGTTCCACTATGAACTTTTTACCTGCTAGCTCCAACTCGGCCGAAGCATTGCGCTTAGAAGCACCTAAGCTAATACTAACAACTCGCAGAACTTGATTTAAAGTTTCCATGTAAAAACTCCCTGTTGAATTCTTTCCGAACTATTATTGTAACATATTTATCATATTTACTCAATATTTAGAGTTCATTTATGAACAATAATACATACACAGTTTTTATAAACTGTCTCGTTGAGCTTTCAATACTGCAAGTTTTTGTTCTTCTGTATGATAATAATTCAAAGCACACGTATTATATTCGCTAAGCAACTCTAAAAACTGTTGCTCTGTATCCATCTGATGAAATCTGCTTCTATATTCTGAAGCTTTAGGCATTCCTTTTAGATAAGTACACACATGTCGGCGCATTTCTTTCACAGCGATAACTTCACCTTTAAAAGCAACTAGCATTGCTAAATGTTCTTTAATTTGTTCCATCAGTTCTTCCAAAGAAGGAGCTACAATATTCTTTTCCCCTTGCAAAGCAGCGTTCAGTTGACTAAATAACCAAGGATTACCATCCGCACCTCTGCCAATCATCAAGCCATCGCATTTAGTTTCCTTGAACATTCTTAAGCCATCTTCTACAGTATAAATATCACCGTTGCCAAAAACAGGTATTTTGATTGCTTTCTTTACATCGGCTATAACTTTCCAATCGGCCTTTCCTTCATAGAACTGTTTTCGAGTACGACCATGCACAGCAACTGCTGCAACACCTGCTTTTTCAGCAATTTGTGCAATTTCCACAGCATTAATGCAAGTTTCATCCCAGCCTGCTCTAAATTTAACTGTAACAGGAATTTTAACCGCAGCAACCATTGCTGCTAAGATTTCATAAGCTAACTGAGGATTCCGCATTAAAGCAGAACCTTCACCATTATTAACGATTTTAGGAACTGGGCAACCCATATTGAAATCGATAACATCAGCGCCGCTTGCCTCAACAATTTTTGCTGCAGTGGCTAATTCTTTAGGCACACTACCAAAAAGCTGTATTGCGGTTGGACGTTCTCCGTCGGAAATTTTAAGCATTTCTGTAGTTTTTATATTTTTGTACAAAAGGCCTTTAGCACTAACCATTTCCGATACCGTAAAACCACAACCATGTTGCGCACAAATAAGTCTATACGGTAAATCTGTTACACCAGCCATAGGCGCCAAAGCCAAAGGTGCCTTTAATTCTATGTTACCAATCTTCATTAATTAAGCTCCCTTTATCCAAGACTTTCAAAATTTCTTAGAATATAGTTCTTTCACTATTGCAAGTACATACTCTAACAATAAAAGAAGCGATTGTCAATAAAAAATCAACAATCGCTTTAAAATACTTACAATTAATTATTTTGCGTTCTTTTCGTAAAGGATTCTCAAGCCATCCAAGGTTAAGAAAGGTTCAACAATTTCAATAACATCAGAACCTGCTGCCAAAGTATTAGCAAAGCCGCCAGTTGCAATAACTAAGCTATCTTCACCCAACTCTTTTTTCATCTTGTTAACAATACCTTCCATTTGACCAATTGCGCCATACATAACGCCCGCTTGCATGGAATTAACAGTGTTTCTGCAAATGATGTTACCTGGAACAACCAATTCAATACGAGGTAGTTTAGCACATCTAGAGAATAAAGCCTCAGAGGAAATACCAATACCCGGAGCAATAGCACCACCCAGATATTCACCATTGGGCTTAAGTGCACAATAGGTATTTGCAGTACCAAAGTCCAAAAGAATCATGGGACGCCCCAGCTTAGCATATTTATCCATGGCAGCAACTGCATTAACTATACGATCTGCACCAACTTCTTTCGGATTATCATATTTAATAGAAATGCCGTTTTTAATTCCAGGACCTACGATCAATGGTTTAATACTGAAATATCTTTCGCACATATGTTGTAAAGGAATGGTTACAGGCGGTACTACGGAAGAAATAATAATGCCTTCTACCTTATCTCTATCAACATGGCTATATTTCAGCATGCTTAACAGCATAATGCCAAATTCATCAGCAGTTTTTGTACGGTCAGTAGAAAAACGCCAATGAGTCAGCAATTCTTTACCTTCATAAACGCCAGCTACAACATTAGAATTTCCCACATCAATTACTAATAACATATATAGTCCCCTCCCGGTTTCCAACCAAGTAGTTGCAATTTAACAGCTTAAAGCCTTATTAATTATACCAAATACTGCAAAAAATGCAATATTATAATCTTAAAGTTATTTATGAATAAGCTCCATTTTTTGCTGCAGCAGGACGAATAGATACATCTCCCGCAACGACCTTATCCATAGTGCCATCAGTTTTTCTAACCACTAATAATCCCTGTTCATCAATGTCAACAGCAGTACCAAAATAGGTTACATCAGGAGCAATAACCTTAACCTCTTGACCTAAAGTACAGGAATATTTGCGCCATTCTTCAAATACAGGAACAAAGCCTTCTTTACAAGCTACTTCATATAATTCTTCCATGTTTTTAAGAATATCACATAATAGCTCCACACGTGTAAAAGGTTCTGTTGCTGCATCAGCTATAGAAACAGCCAAATGTTTAACCTCTTCTGGATAGTCATCCGGAGTAGCATTAGTGTTGATACCAATGCCAATAACAATATGATTTATATGACCAAATTCAGCATTCATTTCTGTAAGAATACCTACCAGCTTTTTACCATTGAGTAAAATATCATTAGGCCATTTAATAGCGGCCTTAACGCCTTTAATTTTATTAACAGCTTTAACAACAGCTACTGCAGCCATCAAAGTACATTTGGACGCTTCCTCAGGTAAAAAGGACGGTTTTAAAATAATAGAGAACCAAATACCTTTAGCATGAGGAGAAATCCAGCCGCGGGATAAACGACCTTTACCCGCACCTTGTTCTTCAGCCACAACGATCAGGCCATCTGGGCATCCTTCATTAGCTAATTTTTTACCCAAATTATTACTAGAATCTACTAAATCCTCATAACAAATTGCATGGCCTAGCCACTTAGTTTGCAAATGGGCTAAAATTTCTTGAGGATATAATCTATTAGGAATTTCACGTAAAACATAACCACGCTTGGGCAAGCTGTCAATTTCATAGCCTTCATTTTTTAAGGTTTGAATATGCTTCCAAACAGCAGTCCTGGAAATATCTAATTGGCGAGAAATTTCTTCTCCAGATACAGCTTCACTACCACTAGCACGTAATAATTCTAAAATACGATTTCTCATAAAAGGCCTCCTAATTTAAAGCTACCTTTGGTTTATAACATTATAAGAAAAGGTTAACACTAGCCGCAATAAAAGTCAAGAAAAAACGCACCCAGTTTACTAACTAGGTGCGTTAACAGCTTACGCTTCAATATTCTCGTTATTTTCAGTCTTAGGAGCTTCAGCAATAACAGTTTGCTCTATAGGAGCAGCTTGTTCATAGGATACAGGCATATTATCCTCAGCCACTAGGTTATCAAGAGAACTTTTAGCATTTTCAATTCTTTCTTCAGCAGAAAGAATACGACCAAACTCTACCAATTCCTTGATTTCCTGCTCGTCCAAGGTTTCTTTCTCCATTAAAGCCTCAGCTAAAACATGTAATTTATCGATATTTTCGGTAAGCAGTTTTTCAGTTTCAGAATATGCAGTTTCCATGTAGGAACGAACTTCCTTATCAATTTCAGCTGCAACCTCTTCACTGTATTCCTTGTCTCTAGCAATATCACGACCCAGGAAAACCTGTTGTTCGTGATGACCAAAGGTAACAGGACCAATGTTCTCACTCATGCCATACTCGCAAATCATGGAGCGAGCTAATTGGGTAGCACGTTGCAAATCGTTAGAAGCACCACTAGAAATTTCTTTCAGCACTACTGCTTCTGCAACACGACCGCCTAAAAGCACCTTCAGTTCATCCAGCATTTCACTACGGGTTGCATAGTATTTATCTTCCTTGGGTAAGCTTAAGGTATAACCGCCAGCTCTGCCACGAGGAATAATAGTTACTTTATGAACTGGATCAGTATGCTCTAACAGCATTCCAACCAAAGTATGTCCACCTTCATGATATGCAGTAAGACGTTTTTCCTTATCGCTGATAACACGGCTCTTACGTTCCGGTCCCATAATAACACGTTCTGCTGCTTCTTCCATTTCAGGCATATTGATAATCTTTTTATCTTTACGAGCAGTCAAAAGAGCAGCCTCATTAACAAGATTACTCAAGTCTGCACCAGTAAAGCCAGGAGTACGTTGCGCAATAACCTCCAGATTGATATCATCACCCATAGGCTTGCCTTTAACATGTACACCTAAAATAGCTTTACGACCATTGATATCAGGACGATCAACCACAATTTGTCTGTCAAAACGACCTGGACGTAACAAAGCCGGATCCAGAATATCAGGACGGTTAGTTGCTGCAATCATGATGATGCCTTCGTTAGCACCAAAGCCATCCATTTCAACCAGCAATTGGTTCAAGGTTTGTTCACGTTCATCATGACCACCGCCTAAACCAGCACCACGTTGGCGACCAACAGCATCAATCTCATCGATGAAAACAATGCAAGGAGCACTCTTCTTTGCTTGTTCAAACAAATCACGTACGCGAGAAGCACCAACACCTACAAACATTTCCACGAAATCAGAACCGGAAATACTAAAGAAAGGAACTCCAGCTTCACCTGCTACAGCCTTTGCTAACAAGGTCTTACCTGTACCCGGAGGTCCATATAACAGAACACCCTTAGGAATTTTAGCGCCTAAATCGTTATAGCGTTGAGGATGCTTCAAAAATTCAACAACCTCTTCCAGTTCTTGCTTAGCTTCTTCAGCACCAGCAACATCTTTAAAGGTTATCTTATTATTTTCCTCATCATAACGACGAGCACGGCTCTTGCCAAAGCTCATTACCTTGCCGCCACCAGCTCCGCTATTGTTCATAAACATGAACCATAAGCCAACAATAATCAGCATCGGTAAAATAGAACTCAAAATACTCATCCACCATGGGGGTTGAGGGGGAAGCTCTGCTTTAATGTCAACTTTTTTAGACTCAAGTCTTTCCACTAGTTTAGCATCGTTAGGTGCAATAGTAGAAAACTCTTTGCCATCCTTTAATCTACCTGTGATAATATTGTCTACAATAGTTACCTGTTTGATCTCGTCTTGTTCTACACGTTGTACAAAATTAGAGTAACTAATTTCTGTTCGCTTAACACTAGGTCCAGAGTAATAATCAAACATCCAAATAATGACTACAATTACCAGCAGATAGAAAGTCACATTCTTAAAAAATTTATTCAAGTATGTGTCCTCCTTCCAGTAATTTACTAAAGATTATATATTTTGTTGGAAATACCGGCACAAAAGTACAAACAGTATTTTATTATTATATTATAGTGTTCTCTTTCAGGCAACTATTTTTTTCAATTAGTAAATTAAAACTATCAACCATGAGAAGCGATACGTGCATATACAGAGGGTTTTAAAACACCAATAAAAGGCAGATTACGATAATCGCCAGCATAATCTAAGCCATAACCAACAACAAATTCATCAGGAATTTTAAAGCCTACATAATCTGCGTTTAAGCCATTAACACGGCGTTCAGCCTTATCACACAGAGCGCAGGTTTTCAGACTAGCGGGTTTAGAAAGTCTCAGCAAATCACAAATAGCTGCAAAAGTAACACCGCTGTCAATAATATCATCAACAACGATAACATCTTTGCCTTTGATATCTTCAGTAATATCTAATCTAACTTTAACATTACCGCTAGTAGAGGTTCCATTGCCATAAGAAGATGCTACCATAAAATCTACGCGCAAAGGTAAATCAATAGCTCTAGTTAAATCAGTAGCAAACCAGGCAGCACCCTTCAGTAGAACAATTAC
>JAKSOK010000053.1 GCA_024405615.1 Phascolarctobacterium sp. | reverse complement strand
TTTCCTCCCATATAGAAAATAATACGTTTATTTTTATATATTGCATAAGCTCCCGCTGGCAACTGAATTACTTTACCTCCCGTTCGAGAAAGACAAAGTCCCTCAAGAGCCATAGAACGTTCATAGCTTAACTCTTCCCCACCTAATTGAAAAAATACTTTTCTAAGAATTCTTTTTCTTAACGCTGTTGGTTGTTCAGATAATTTTTTGGCATCCAACCAAAAGCTTTTCCCATCTATAGCTTCTTTATCCCAAATACCACAAATAGTATTATCCTGTAAGTAGTTATCTACAAGCTTAGCTAAACAATCCTGTTCTTCAGCCAACAGCTTTGCTTCTCGCACTAACGTAGCTTTAATAGATGGATTAAAATTTTTCTCCAAATAGGGTATTAATTCACAACGAATACGATTGCGGGTGTAGCTTAAATCAGAATTAGTACTATCCTCACAATAAATGATATCTCTTAGTCTACAATAGTTTTCAATATCGTTACGACCAAAGTCTAGCAGTGGCCTAATAATCGGTATCTCTCGCTGCAGATAATATTGTTGCATACCGCTCATACCATCACTACCAGCGCCACGGATAAGTTTCCACAAAACAGTTTCTGCCTGATCGTCAGCTTGATGCGCAGTCACAACTGCCACAGCACCAAAAGCTCGCGCCTGCTGCAACAGCTCATCATAACGAAGTTTACGGGCAGTGGCTTCAATTGACAGATTTTCTTTTCTTGCCACTGTAGGAACATCAACATGGCAACATACAAAGCTTATTCCCAGCTTGCTACAAAACTTTTCTACAAGTTCTGCATCCGCTAAAGCTTCTTGACCACGTATTCCATGTTCAACATGACATACCAACAGCTTACCTAGGTCCGTTGCAAAGACTACGCTTGCAGCATCTAGCAAAGCCATGGAATCAGCCCCACCACTTACCGCTAAAACATAGCGCTTATCAGCGTGCAGATGTTCTTTTATTTTCTCTTGTAATCTCCACACCTGGGGCTCAATTTGCATAGAAATCAAACCTGCCTCCTTTAGCGCAAATAGTTCTTGAATAATATTGCCCTCACTTAGTTAAGGTTGCATCCAGCAAGCTAATACTTTAGAGCAATTATATCTAATAACCACTTTAACAATAAAGGGCACTCCTACGAGTGCCCCATAAAACTAAGTAGGATTATTTTTCGCGCCTAGCGCCACGGCCACCGCGCTTGGATTCCGTGTTTCTTCTTAAGTCCAGCATTCTATCGTCGCTATCCTTAAGAAATTTTGAAAGCTTATCTTCAAAGGATAAAGGTAAAGTTGCTTTAGCATTACCTTGTTGGTGAGTAAAACCGCGACGTTCTCTGTTCTCTACAAAAGGACGAGCAGGTTTAGGTTGTGCAGGAGCCACAGGCACAGCTTGTTTCATAGATAGAGCAATTTTACCTTTCTCATCTATCGCAAGAACCTTAACCTTAACCTTATCATTCTTTTTGACAAAATCCTGAATATCCTTAACGTAAGCATTGGAAACTTCAGAAATATGAACTAAGCCTACCTTACCTTCAGGTAGTTGAACAAAAGCACCAAAATTGGTTACGCCACTAACCTCGCCTTCAACGATTGCACCAATTTCCAGAGACATCGAACTTTAAATCCCCCTTAAAGATTTGAGCTAATTTAATATATGGTTTAACAATCTACTTTTTATTTTTGTCAACCACAAATAATGGCACCTCGTTAGGTCCCACCATATTATAATCATCACGAGCCAGTTTTTCGATATATTTAGGATCGTCAAGACGTTTACGTTCTGCTTCTAATTCAGCCTTTTGTTTTTTCAAAGCATCTAAACGCTTTTGTGTGGCAATTTGCTCCTGCTTAATCTGATAAATATTAATTTCTTGTCTGATAAAAGCAGTTAGACAAAAGCCTAAAAGGACTACCAAAAACACCTTGAAAAGAGCATGCATAGACTTTTTGCCTTTACTAGTCTTTAGCTTTCTAGCCATGATGCTCTCCCTCCTTTATAAATCAAAACTAACTATGAAATATTATTTTTTTGCTTTTTTTGCTGCTTTTTTAGGAGCCTTCTTAGCTGCTTTTTTAGGAGCATTTACAGCTTCTTTAAAAGCTTTACCTGCTTTAAAGCTAGGAACTACAGATGCAGGAATTTCCATAACTGCACCAGTTTGAGGATTTTTGCCTTGACGAGCTTTACGTTCATGACCTTCAAAAGTACCGAAACCAACAACTTGAACTTTTGCACCTGCAGCAACGGTTGCTACAACAGTCTCCATAACGGCTTTAATTGCTTTTTCAGCATCTTTTTTTGCTAAGCCAGTTTTCTCTGCTACTGCGGAAATTAATTCACTCTTATTCATTAGTGAAGCCTCCTAAATATTATATTTATTAGACAGAAAACCATCTTTCTCGAACATCCGATTTCCTGCCATTATAGCATTAATAATGCTATTTTTTATTTTAACAAAGAATAGCATAAAATACTAGTAGGAAACCCTACTAAAATGCACTTTTTTTGATTTTTTTATACTTATTTTACCTTTTCTAAGGCTTTAGCTGCATCCCAAAATTTATCTAGTTCTTCAAGAGTAAATTCGTTCCATTGTTTACCACTATTGTTGACAGCTTTTTCAACAAAAGCAAATCTTGTCGCGAATTTATTATTGGTGGCATCCAAAGCAACCTCAGGTTCTATTTTCAATTTTCTAGCATAATTTACAATTGCAAATAAAACGTCGCCTAGCTCTGCAGCCGCAGCTTCTTGATTTTCTTCCATTAATGCATCCTGGAATTCACCAAGTTCCTCTATTACTTTAGCCCAGACATCCTCAACATTATCCCAATCAAAGCCAACCTTAGCAGCTTTACTTTGCAATTTATAGGCCCTTAATAAAGCCGGTAAATCTTTGGTAACGCCATCAAGAATACTCTTGCGTTCTTGCTTTTCTTCTTTCTTTATCGCATCCCAGTTTACCAGCACTTCGTCACTATTTTCTACGTGGGTATCACCAAAAACGTGGGGATGTCTACGAATAAGCTTATCAGTTACACCGTCAATAACATCCTGCAGATCAAACATACCCAATTCTTGTGCCATACGAGCATGGAATACAACCTGCATTAGAACATCACCAAGCTCTTCACACATACCTTTAGCATCTTCCGCATCCACAGCCTCTAAATATTCATAAACCTCTTCAATGAAATTGCTGCGAATACTTTTGAAGGTTTGTTCCCTATCCCAAGGACACCCGCCTGGCTCTCTTAAAGTACGCATTACATCTACTAAAGGTTGAATGTCTATATCGTCAAAAGCATTTTCAGGAACTTCTTCTTCCGCTTCATATTCATCATAGAATTCGACCTCAACCTCTGGTTCATCGTCATCGTCACCAAATTCCATTAAACCTGCTAATTGCATCTCTTGTGGCATAGGAGGAACATAAACACTTGTAAGATGGTCTATATTTTCTTGACGATCTAGCTCATACAGTTTAACAGGACGGCATTCTCCATCTGGTAAACCTAAATTACGAAGGAAATAAATTTCATATTCATCATCCAACGCATCCATGAGGGCAATTTTTAAATCAGAAGCAACTAATTTGCTATAAACTTGAGTAATCATGAGCGGATACTGACCAGCTTCTGCTATAGCGTCAAAATCTTGAGCGTCAATAATGCGCAAACCAGCTATGGGGTCAATTCCCAGCTCAACATAAGCTAAATCTAAAAAGCTCATGGAAGGTTTAATAATAAGCTTTACGCCAAACTCCTTAGCTTGTTCACGCAACAATACAACGGTACGTTCTGCTACTAGAGGACTGCCCGGAACTGCGTAAACTACATCTCCAACAGCTGCAGCATCTAAAACTCGTGCAACTATTTTATCATATACTTCTTCAAAAGAAGCTCCTTCTTCATAAAAACTATCACAGGAGACATAATTAACGCCTTCTTTTTCTAGTTCAGCAACAGTAGGATGTACTGCAGTACGCAGAATAACCTGAGCTCCACTTTTTAACAAGCCCATAGTTTCTAAAGAAAGATTGCCTGCAGCACCAGGTCCGAGACCAACAATTGTAATCATTCCCATATTATTCCGCTCCTCTCTTTATTTTACAAATTTCTTCACAACTGGCATATGTACCAGTTCAGCTTTACTTACTATTTTCAAAACAGGTAATAAAATAACATAAATGATACCAGCCAAAACTAATACAGTTATATTCGCCATAGTACCCGGTAATATATTTATTAGTGCTCCATAGAACAGCTTACCCGCTACAGCCATAAGTAATGATGCGCAAGCTATCTTACAAATTTCATGGTAGGAAAAGCTTATTCCTGCCTTTTTTAAAAGATAAATATTAAGCAGCGCCGTTATACCGTAATTTATATTTGTTGTCCAAGCAGCACCTGCAATATGCCAAGTGCCAGTCACTAGGAGAAACATCGCTGCAATTTTAACAGCTATGCCAACTAACATGTTTTTCATAGGTCCATTAATTTCATTCAAGCCTTGCAACATTCCTGCAGAAACCTGTTGTATACCTAGAAGGCAAATTGCCGGACCAGAATGCATAATTGCTAAAGCAGCTTTGCTAGTGCCATAAAGTAAGATTGATATTTGCTCAGCAAAAGCACTCATGCCAACTGCCGCAGGTATAGTTATAAGACAACAAAGCTTCATAGCCATACTTGCCTTATTATTTATTCCAATTTTGTCTTTTACAGTATATGCTTCTCTTATAGCAGGCACCAAGCTTGCTGCTAAAGAAAGAGTTGGAATGGTAGCCATCATTACTAAAGGTTGAGCCATACCGGTTAAATAACCATAAAGTGTTGTCGCCTGTTCTACAGTAAAGCTATTAGCAATAAGTCTATTGGGAACAAGCAGCATATCAACCATATTAGAAACCGGAACAAGAATATTGGCTAAAGAAACTGGTAACGCTAAAAGTACTAGTCTTTTTACTATCTTTCCTGTACTCTCCAACGGCTGTAAAGTATTAACGCTATCTAGACTCCAATTTTTATTGTATTTTCGATAGAAATATCCTAATACTATCAAGCCTGTTAAACTTCCTGGAACGGCACCAAAGGCTGCCCCAGCTGCTGCATATTCTAGTCCATAAGGAAGCAATAAGTATGCAAGAACAACCATTGTCACAACACGAATAAACTGCTCTATAATTTGTGATACTGCAGGAGGTGTCATCAATTGATGTCCTTGGAAAAAGCCGCGGAAGCTTGCTAATATAGTAGCGAAAAATACTGCCGGAATCAAGGCAATTATCGCATAATAAGCTCTTCCATCCTTAATAATGCCCGACTGTACCAACCAGCCTGCAGCCATAAAAAGCATAACTGCAAGAATCAGCCCCACACAAGCCATCAGTTTAAGAGAAACCTTAAAAACCTTGCGAATATTTCCCTTGTCACCCTTCGCCAAAAGCTCAGAAACAATAATAGAAATTGCTGTAGGTATACCTGCTGCCGACACAGCTAAAATAAGCAAATAAATAGGATAAGCAATCTGATAAAGTCCAATTCCTTCACCACCCAAAAGGCGCGATAACAATATTCTATTAACAGAACCAATTACTTTAACCATTAAACCAGCTAAGGTTAATATCATTGCACCCTTGAGAAATTTGTCTTTGCTCATTTGCTTCTCCTTTCTGCCGTTAAGCTTATTTGGTACTATTTGCTATTCAAAGCTAGTTTAGGAAGAATTTCCTCCAGCCATTCCAACGGTCCCTGCTTCATGCCAACCGTTTTCATGATAAGCTGAGGTTCCTTACCATTCTTGTAAACAATTTTATTTTTATATTTATCCAGCAAGCGCAGAATTGCCTCTGGTGCAACTCGCGTATGCTCTGAGAAGGTCATATAGATTGTCGAATTTCTAACACTGATTCCACGCATGACCATTGCTCGACAAAGTCCCTTTAAGGCTCCAATACGCCAAAGCATAAGAACCTCCTCAGGAGGATTACCAAAACGGTCAATAAGCTCATCCAATAAATCGTCTTTATCTCTAAACTCCATATCGGCAAAACGACGATACAATTCCATCTTATAACGAGGATCTGGAATATAGTCATCAGGAATATAAGCGTCTGCTTGAATTTCCATAATTGGTTCCGGTTCTCTTTCAGCAGAGCGACCTTCTTTCAATCGTAATATAGCTGCCTCCAACATTTCACAATAAGTGGCAAAACCAACTCCTGCTATATGTCCATGCTGCTCGGCACCAAGCAAATTACCTGCACCACGAATTTCTAAATCGCGCATGGCAATTTTAAAGCCTGCACCTAACTCTGTGAAATCACGAATAGCCTGCAAACGTTTTTCCGCAACCTCACTGAGGGCTTTATCCGGTCTGTATAAGAAATACGCATAAGCTAAACGCGAACTACGACCCACACGACCGCGCATTTGATAGAGTTGAGACAGTCCAAAATGATCGGCACCATCTATAATTATGGTGTTAGCTAAAGGAACGTCCAAACCGTTCTCAACAATGGTTGTACATAAAAGCACGTCACATTCGCCTTCAAAGAAAGCAATCATAGCATCCTCAAGATTATTTTCGTCCATTTGCCCATGGGCAATACGAACGTTAATTCCAGGCACAAGCTGGCGTAGCTTACGAGCAATTGTATCTAAACCACCTACACGATTATAAATATAGTAGACTCTACCGCCTCGACGTAGTTCTCTTTCTAGAGCTTCCTTGAGCATGCCGTCATTATATTCACAAACGTAAGTCTCCACAGGAAGCCTATCCTCTGGAGGTGATTCAATGACACTCATATCACGACCATTAACTAAAGCTAAATGCAGAGTTCTTGGTATTGGTGTAGCAGATAAACTAAGTACATCTATACCTGTACACCACTTTTTGATTTTTTCTTTTTGGGCAACACCAAAGCGTTGCTCTTCATCTATAATTAATAAGCCTAAATCATGAAATTGAATATCTTGCCCTAATAAGCGGTGAGTTGCAATCACTAAATCAACCGTACCATCCGCAATGCCTTCAATAATTCTCTTTTGCTCTTTACGAGGCACAAAGCGGTTCAACATTTCCACGCCCACGCCAAAGCTTCTCATACGGTCTTTAATAGTGAGAAAATGTTGTTGCGCTAAAACCGTTGTAGGCACCATTAAAGCGACCTGTTTACCGTCTAAAATTGCTTTAAAGGCAGCACGTACAGCAACCTCGGTCTTACCATAGCCTACATCACCACAAAGCAAACGATCCATAGGCTGAGGCTTTTCCATATCAGCCTTTATTTCCGCAATTGATTTCAGCTGGTCCTCTGTTTCCTCAAAAGGAAATGCTTCCTCAAATTCCTTCTGATACTCATTATCGGGCGAAAATGCATGGCCTTTCACAACCTGACGTTGGGCATAGAGTCTTAAAAGTTCTTCAGCCAGCTCCGTTATAGCTTTAGCAGCTTTTTTGGTGGTACGTTGCCAATCAGCACCGCCCATTTTAGATAAGCGAGGTACATTGCCCTCACTACCAACATATTTATGTAAAAGGCTTACCTGGTCCACAGGAACATAAAGTTTATCATCACCGGCGTACTGCAGCAGCAGATAATCCCTATGCATACCACTTACATAAACATTCTCAACACCAATATAGCGACCAATACCATGAGTTCTATGAACAACATAGTCACCAACTTTTATATCAGAAAAATATTGCAGCTGTTGACCTTGATTCTTGCTATGCAGACGTTTCCGCTTCTGCATACCATAAATATCATTTTCTGTTAACAGGACCCAATCTTCATTCCAAAATCTAAAGCCGTGATCTAATTCACCAAAAATTACATTGGCAGAACTAGTAGTCAATTTATTTTCTGCGTATGTACCCGCAACACCATAATTATGCAGATTATCTGCCAATCCTCTAGCTTTAATGCCACTGCTTAACATGATTATTGGCATTACACCATCCGCAAGCCAATTTTTAAGATCCTCTGTTAACAAGCTGACATTTTTATTATAGGGTGCCACTGTACGTACAGGCATATTTATTTTTTTCGCTTCAGGCAAATAGCTATGTCCTAAAGCAGAAACTAAAAAAGCACCTATCTTTTGGCAATGTTCAAGAAGCTCCTCAGTAGTGAAGAGTTCTTCTTTAAAATCCTTATTTTCTTTTTCCAGCTTTTCCAATAAAGCCAAAACATGTGAAGGTTCGTCCACTAAAACAATGGTATCCTCACAACAATAATCGAAAACAGAAGCAGTACACTCGTCACTCTCGTCCAATTTCAAAGGAGCAATATCTATGCTGTCTAAAGTTTGAATACTTCTTTGATTATCAATACTAAAACTACGTAAAGCATCGATTTCTGTATCAAACCATTCTACCCTGATAGGAGCATTGCTGTTAATTGGATAAACATCTAGGATTTCACCACGCACACAGAACTGTCCTAAAGCATCAACTTGTTCTGTACGCTCATAGCCTAGCTCTACAAGAGCTGAAATAATTTTCTGCTGGTCCAATTCTTCCCCAACAGATAAAACTAGCTTTTTAGACATTGCACCAGCTGGCTGTAGCTGCTTTTGTTGCCAAGATTCGGCAGTAACAAAAACAATACCACGCTCTTCACCGTGCAAAAAGCGTAGAGCGGCCGCACGTCCTGCCTGAACTTCAAGACTTTGTGTATCTGCTTGTACTCTAGGAAGATTAACAGGATATAACTCTTGCATAGGAAGATCTGGATAAAAATATGTTAATTCCCTTCGATAAGCACGTATTTCTTCTCGAGAAGCAGTAATAATTATTATACTGCTATCTTTTCCTATCAATTTATCAAGCGCAGCCAAAAAGACCGGCTTACTAGTTCCAGCTAACCCGGTTATATTGCAACTTTGCTTTTTTTGATGATAAGTTGCCGCCTCCTGAAATTCAGGTACAGTAGCAACCTTTTCTAGCAATAGATTTTTCATAGATAATAATTAAAACACAAAAGAGGCCCTATTGCTTTTGTCGGCAGCAGGGCCTTGAGAAAATATATAATTAGCTTAATTGTAAAGCCCTTAATAGCAAATTAAAACCAACCTGCCAAGGGAAGATAAATACAATATAAAGCAATAATAAACTAAACAAAACAGTAACACATGCTCTTGTAAAATTTATAATGTAAATGACCTCTAAAGAATGGATAAGCAAATAAAGCATCCAACCAAAGCCTAAAACAAAGGCTATTCCTAAAAGAGGTAAACCATAGACACCCATTTTCCCCGCTAAAAGAGCCGCAGGAGTTAAAACCAGAAACGGTAAAGTTGTATACCCTAACAGACAAATTAGCGCCTTTACGTCACCTTGAACAGCTCCAAAGGTTTCCAATATGCCATGCAACAAAAATCCGTAAATAGTTAAGGCAGTTCCAAGAACTATAACCGTGGCCAAAATAATACCAAAGCGTACTTGCAATGGCATTTGCAGCAACCAGGTATTGGTAACTACACCAGTATAAAGGCCAATGCTCAAGGTAAAGTAGGAAATGCTCCGCCACAGACTTTTCTGTTTTACGAGCTCATTCATGCCATCAGTGGTTTCGAAGAGCAATTTATAGGTTTTACGCCGCATTGCTCGTCACCTCACTGAGCTAGTCCTTGCATTTTTGCAACATCGCTAGACATTTGCTGTACAAACTGAGCTTTCAAAACATTGACGATTTCTGCTCCCAACAGATATTCCCAAGCCTGTTGTTTTTCTTGTTTTTTCACAGGAGGTAAGCCATCCTTGCCAGGCTTAATTTTACCAAGTTCGCCTGCAGCAGCCAAAGCATCATAATAGTTACCCAGATTGTCTA
>JAKSOK010000052.1 GCA_024405615.1 Phascolarctobacterium sp. | reverse complement strand
AAAAATACCCCTTTCCAGAATTTAGAAAGGGGTATTGTAAAGCAAGAAAAGCTTTTATTATTTCATTTTAATTAGTTCGTATTCACGAGTACCTAAGCCAATTTTTTGAGCATGCTCTAAGCACATTTCCCAGTGAGAGTTGGGCGAAGTGTTATGGAAATGGTCATGACCTTTGCAACCTTCAGGATCTTTTGCCATATTAGCACCCAGTACGGAGTTTTCAAAGGGTTGAGTAGCATTAACTAGATCTACACAAGCTTGGTCCAAAGCAACAGGGTCAAAGGAAGCCA
Source organism: Phascolarctobacterium sp. (assembly GCA_024405615.1). Classification (GTDB taxonomy): domain Bacteria; phylum Bacillota; class Negativicutes; order Acidaminococcales; family Acidaminococcaceae; genus Phascolarctobacterium_A. Next base: position 9,648 of record JAKSOK010000052.1, on the reverse strand, counting down.
ACATACCAAGGTTAGGAATAATAGGAGCATCATTTTCAGCATGGCAATCGCAGAAAGGAGATACGTCTACGATTAAACTGATATGGAAGCAGGGACGGTCTTGGCAAATAGCCATAGAGTATTCTGCCATGCGTTTATTCAGGTTATCCGGAGCAGCATCATAAACAGTTTGGATAGCATCCATGGGGCAGTTCGCTAAGCAACGGCCACAACCTAAGCATTTGCTAGTATCAATGGTTGCTTTTTTATCGGTAATAGAAGGAGCACCATGAGCGCAGATGTTCACGCAACGGCCACAACCAACGCAGAGTTTTGGGTTAACTGCAGGTTTGCCATCGTTGTGCATTTCCATTTTGCCAGCACGAGAACCGCCACCCATACCAATATTTTTCAGAGCGCCGCCAAAGCCAGCCATTTCATGGCCTTTGAAGTGGGTCAAAGAAATGAAGATATCCGCATCCATGATAGCACGGCCAATTTTTGCTTCCTTAACCAGTTCACCATTCTTAACAGGAACATAAGCTTCATCAGCACCCTTTAAGCCGTCAGCAATAATTACATGGCAGCCAGTGGTAAAGGGATTGAAACCATTTTCATAAGCAGCGTCAATGTGTTCCAAAGCATGTTTACGGCGACCAACATACAGAGTGTTGCAGTCAGTCAGGAAAGGCTTGCCGCCCAATTCTTTAACTAGATCTGCTACAGCCTTAGCATAGTTGGGACGCAAGTAAGAAATGTTACCAGGTTCGCCAAAGTGCATTTTTATAGCTACAAATTGATTGTTGAAATCGATATTTTCAATGCCTGCCTTCTTGCAGAGCTTTTTCAGTTTTTCCGGCATGCTTAAGCCACCGTAGGGAGTTCTAAAATCTGTAAAGTATACCTTAGAAGCCATTATATTTTCCTCCTTGATCACCCTTCTGGGAGATATTACATAACAATATTTTATCAGCAAAAATAACGGTTGGTCAAGATAAATCTCTACCAACCATTATCATTCTACACCTTAGAGTTTACTCTAGGTCAAGCTTATTTTTAGCTTATTGAAAAGCAATTAGGTTTTCTTATTTTATACTTGCTTTTCACCTACTAAGAGTAATATAATTAAAATTGGAATTAAGCTTTAGTGCTAAAATTGATAAATATATTTTAGGAGGTCTCTTAAAATGAACGAAACTTTAAAAACCCTTTTAACTAGAAGAAGCTGCCGTAATTTTAAACCCGACATGATTACTGAAGAAGAACTGCAAGCAGTACTGGAAGCTGGCACCTTCGCCCCCTGCGGTAAAGGCATGCAAGCTGGCAAAATTATTGCTGTTACCAATAAAGAAATCCGCGATATGATTTCTCAAATCAACTGCAAAATTGGTGGTTGGGCTGACGGCTTCGATCCGTTCTATGGTGCACCGGTTATTCTCATTGTCTTGGCTGACAAAACTGTTCCCACCTATGTTTATGATGGCAGCCTGGTTGCTGGCAACATGATGAACGCAGCTGCAAGCTTAGGTCTGGGTAGCATCTGGATTCACAGAGCAAAACAAGAATTTGACTCTGAATTTGGCAAGAGCATCCTGAAAGAATTAGGCATCGAAGGTCAATGGGAAGGCATTGGTCACGTTGCACTTGGCTATGAAGCAGAACCCGCTCCTGCTCCTAAAGCTAGAAAAGAAGACTTCGTACATTACATCAGATAAATTTGAGCATAAGAAAAGCACTTCAGTTCAACCGAAGTGCTTTTTTTGTTGCCTTTAGCGTGTTTTTGCGAAATATTACTGCAAATCATAGCCTTGTAGTTTTTTACTTCTTATAGGAGAACGCAACTTGCGCAAAGCTTTGGATTCAATCTGGCGAATACGCTCACGGGTAACCCCAAACTGTAAACCAACCTCTTCTAAGGTTCTTTCACGACCATCATCAAAGCCAAAACGCAGTCTGAGAACCTCTTGCTCTCTAGGATTTAGCTCGCTTAAGGCCTCCTCCAAATGCTGTCTCAGCATACTTTGAGCAGCCGCCGCTTCAGGAGACTGAGCATTATCATCCTTCAGCAAATCGCCCAAGGAAGTATCTCCGTCCTCGTTAACATTCATGTCTAGTGAGGTCGTATCGCGAGAAAACTCCTCGATTTCTACAGCCTTTTCGTAAGAAATCTCCATAGCCTCTGCAACTTCCTTAAGTTTAGGATCTCTACCTAAGGTCATGGCCAGCTCTTTCTTAATATTATTGAATTTGTTAATGGTTTCCACCATATGCACAGGAATTCTTATAGTTCTAGCAGAATCAGCCAAGGCACGGGCAATACCCTGACGAATCCACCAGGTCGCATAAGTACTGAACTTAAAGCCCTTGGTAAAATCAAATCTTTCCACAGCGCGCAATAAGCCCATGTTTCCTTCTTGAATTAAGTCCAGGAACATCAACCCACGGCCCACATATCTCTTGGCAATATTAGCAACCAGACGCAGATTAGCTTCAGCCAACATATGTCTTGCATCTTGTCCCTGTTTATCAATATGACCCAACAGTTTTTTATACAGCTTCTTTAAATCTGTAACAGATTCTTCACCAACCTTATCGATCTTGCGGGCGTCTATTTCCTCTAATAAGGCCTGCATCTGGAACAAGTAAGCTACCTCTTTACCAATATTGCAGGTATCCACATCCACTTCTTCCATGCCTTTGATATAGCAGTTGTCATCTTTGACAAACTTCAGCAAACGCTTATGCTCCGCCTTAGTCAGTCGAGCTGCAGCATTTTTATATTCTTCAATAGTATAGGGATTGCCCGCTGCTTTTCTTCTCTTGATACGAGAAAGCAGCTTAGCAATAGAACGGCGACCAGTAATTTCCTTTTCCTTGGTCATATCATCATGGAATTTAGCCACAATTTCCTGATCTGTCCATTGCTCATAATCAATAGAGCTTGGCGGAAGAAGCTCACCCTTAAGAATGACTGCCGCAGCTCTACCCTTGTTAATACGCTTCGCCAGTTTAACCTCATCCTCGGAACCAATCAGATCCACCTTGCCAATTTCCTTAAGATACATCCTTACCGGGTCATCAACATAAGCAGCACCAGAGGTATCTACAGCTACCTCTTCTTCTTCCTCTTCTTCAGCAGGTTCATCGTTATCCCCTTCGATCTCATCCAACTCCTCCATGGTCAGAATCTCCTCTGCCGTAGGCTCGTCGGTATCCACCAAGCCGATATTGCTCAGTTCTTCCTCGGAGGGCTCATTATTTTCAGCAGCAACCTCCAGCTGTACAGGTTTAATAGTTGTCTTTTGGGCTACTAAAATATCTTCCTCGCTCAGCTTATCTACAAGTTCTATCCCTGCTTCATTAATAGCTTCCATGATTTTTTCATAATCATTAGGCGAAAAATCCTCTAAAGTCCCTATTAAAGTTGTAATGTCATCAAAGCAGAGCTTACTGTTCTGCTTTTTCCCTTTTTCTATAAGCTCTTTTATATGTCTGTCATTTAATTTGACCTTGCCATTTGTTGCCATTTTCTCTTCTCTCTCCTCTAACGTCAACCTAAATAACATTTTATGTAAACTCATGTAATATACAATTCAACAACTTAGCCTTTTCTCCTTCTATTACAAGATATATTTTATTAAATCTAAATTAAAACAGTAATTTATTTTTTAGTTGCACTAATTTCTGCTCATAAATCCTAACTTTTTTAAATACGATTCCCTAAATATTCCTATTTTTGATATGTTTTATGAAACCTGTGCATAAAATTAGACATTTTACACACCTTTTCCACAAAGTTATCCACAGGCTGTGTAAAATTTCAGTAGAGTAAAAAAGCCCACGAGCTTATACCCGTGAGCTTTTTCTCATCCTTCTTTAATTAAGTTAGTTACTTCTGCAAGTATTGCTTCCACATCGTTACCTGCAATATCCAAGCCTTCAGCTTTATAATATTCCAGTTCTTCAATATTCCAGAAATTCTTAGCCAGGTCTTTAATATAACCCCAAGCGTGATCATCTTCCGGAAGCGGTCCACCCGCTGTAGTGATATAGGTGAGTCGTTGAGCTTTACACAAGCTATGATATTGTCCCTTAGCATCAATATCAAAAGTTGTCCCTTGAGAGCAAACCAGCTCTAAATACACATGCAACTGAGCAGGAACACTAAAATTCCAGAAAGGAGCAGCAATAACTATTTCCTCTGCCTCCGCAAATTGTCGACCATAATCAAACATAGCATCAGAAAAATCTCTTGTAGCACAAGCGTTGCAGTATTTTTCAGTATTAACTTTATTCAACACCGGTAGCTCCATCTCACCCAGATTTACCTCGGTCACAGATTCTTTCCCTTTCAAAAAGGTTTTCGCCAATCTTAAAGTTCTAGAATCTTTTCTAAAGCACGCATTTATAAACAAAACACTCATTTTTAAGCCTCCAAAATTTTATCAATGTTATTTATACCCTTAGGTCATTTACTGACTACCTATTATACCATTCTCAAATTAGTTTGGAAACTCTTTTTCGTGCGTTCTCCCACCTTAGGCACAAGTCAGCACGCTTCCGCAGGATTACTGCTGATATTTTCGTTCAAAAGCGTCGACAATCTCAACTAAGTCTGTTGGAATATAAGATCTTGCCTTGGTTTTTAGTTCTTCCGGAATGCCGAAATAAACTTCGGCGATAGCACCCGTAATGGCGGCTAAAGTGTCACTGTCGCCACCAATAGATATCGCGTTGCGAATGGCGTCCTCAAAGCTGCCGGCCTCCAAGAAAGCCACAATCGCTGGTGGCAGTGTCCCCTGACAGCTTATTTCGAAATCGTAATCTGCACGAATGTCATCAAGCTTAAAGTCAAGATCATAATATTCGCTCATAGCACTAGCAATTTCTTCCTTGGTAAAGCCGTTGCGCGCCATGAAAATCGCCATGGCAGTAGCTTCTGCGCCTTTGAGGCCCTCCGGATGATTATGAGTTACCTCTGTTACCCTGCGCGAAAGCTCGATTACCTCCACTGCCGTAGTTGCAACATACCCCACTGCACTCACTCGCATAGCAGACCCATTACCCCAGCTATTGTAGGGCTGAGGATTTTTCGTAATTAGCCATCGCAAAAAACGTCCGCCATACCCAGCATCGAGGTATTTTTGTCCAAGACTACGCATCCACTTAACAGCGTTAGCCGAAACCTCTTCTTTATTTTTACTTTCTAGGAATGCCTTAGCAATAGCAATCGTCATCACACTATCATCTGTGATGCGGTTATAAGGTGTAAAAAACTCAAAATCCTTACCTTTATAATTATTAAATTCAAAACGGGAGCCCACAATATCACCAATAATTGCACCCCACATATTTCCTACCTCCTAAGTCTAAGATACTCTTACGGAGTAAGAAAGAGATTAACGTATCTTTAGAGATGTTTTTTTAGAAATGCATACATTAGTTTGTAGAGTTTATGCAATAGGCTTATATAAATCATTCCACCTACAAAAAACGCTACAACAGGTATAATCTTTGTGTCAGTAGTATTTAGCCAGGAGGCTATCATCTGGCCAAATGTAAAAAGGCCGAAACTGGCAAATCCTAGAAAGGTTAGAAAGCATCCTAAGACAACACCTCGGCGCCAGCCTTTCAATGCACCGAAAATGACAACACCTAAGAAGATTAAGCCAAACAATCTTCTTGTGTTTCGTCCAATATAGTAGCTAGCAACATTCATGCTGTTGGTAGAGCTTGTTTCGTTTGCATAAGCTGTAGCCAGTTCTCCCAGAGAAAAATAGCTAGTTAATAAAACTATTACAATTAAAATAATTGCAAACCTTCTATATTTTTGTATAGTCATATTTTTCTCCTTATCTAATAATAAAAGTCACGTCAATCTTATATTTAAAATATATTGGGTACAATAATAATCTATTCTACTGTTATATTCGACACACAGGCTCTTTTTCCTACTGATATAGTAAATACATTTAGTCACTGCTTCCCACATCTAGCCCCCTACGAACATAAGCACTTTTAAGTGGAGGCATGCCAATTTTTGCACGCTTCTGCGGGATTCAGTAAAAAAATTAAAAAAAGATTATTTTTGTCATAATTTTGTCACAAATCTATTCTATACTATACTCAACAAAGCAAGAGATACAGCTACTAGATAGCATAATCATACATCTCCTCTCATAAAAAACAATCCTTTCAGTAATAAGACCTCCGAAAGCAAACGGAGGTCTTTTACTTTTTGTTTATAAAAAAACGCTGAATTTCCCAAAGGAACTCAGCGTTTACTTTATAAAAATATCATTATAGTATAAAGAGATTACTCTTCGTCGAAGCAATGGCAGCCATCAACTTGACATTGTCTGCCATAGGCTACAATAGGATCACCCTTGCGTACAGATAAAGCTCCACACAGCATCAGCACTAAGCCGTCCTTCTCGCAGAAATATTCATGCAACACATTACCAAACAAATCTCTGATTTCACCTAGCTTGTCGCCCACTCTAACCTCCTGATCCTTAACAACAGAAGCATACCAGCGACCATCAGCATCAGCATCCAGATATTCGCCCTCTACAATATGAGCTATAGGTCTAATTCTTTTCAAAGCTTTGCCAGGAATTAGCTCCAAATAGCGCATGATATTCTTGATGTTATCTAAGTAATCCTCTACCTCTTGTTCACTCCAGGAGCCATTTTCGCCAAGTTCCAGCATAATAGAAGGAATGCCACACACCGAAGCATAGTTATAGGCGTGGTTCACAGAAACAGAGCCAACGATGTATTTAGCATGGAGAACATATTCTGTAGCATGCTCATTAATATGACGTACCGCCTCATCACATACCGTAGGATAATAGCAGTAAGCATCCTGAACCTCCGGCAAATCGCCGCCATGGGTATCCAGATAAAAATCAGCTCGTTTTTGATATTCCTCTGTCAACACATAGGCAATCTTATCGCCCAAAGTACCTTCAGGATTACCAGGGAAAAGACGATTCAAATTCTTGCCGTCCTGCGGCACAATATAAGGTGTTCTAGATAAAAAAGCATCTACATTTACAGGATTAATAATAACAATTTGTCCAGAAACTTCCATTGGATCAATGCTTTCAGCAATGCGGAACACAGCCTCAATAGAAGGATATTCACAGCCATGAATAGATGATGTAAGTAGCAGAGTTTTACCATCCTTGGCTCCATTAATTAAGGTTACAGGCAACTTATAATCAGTGTCCAGTACAGGGGCCCAACCAGTACTTTTAGTACCGGGAGCGGCAGTTATGCCACCATAGGTAATAGCTTCTTTCACGGAATACTCCTTTCGTCAATTAATAGTATCTATTTGCATTTAAAACACGTGAATGATTGTTCACATATATGATATCATACTAAATTTTAATTTGCAATGTTTTTTGCAGCTTTTTCAGCTTCCACAATACAGATTTTCTACAAATTTGACATTGGCGAAAGTACTTAGCTTAGCTTATGATTCCATTACCTTAGTTTTTGTGGCTATATCAGTTCGGTTTTATTGTTTTTTAATTATTGGTAGGAGAAACAGGTCTATATTTCAAGAGGTGTTTACCGATAGCACCTGTAGAAGGACTAATCTCTAACACAGCCTCAGAAAATTTCGGATTATTGAAAAAGGCCACATAATAAGTGTTTACGTCATCTTTAATAGTGCTTATGGTTAAATCTTGAGCGTCTGGATAAGCTTCTAGCGCAATTTGGCGAGCATCCTCTGCAGTTTTCAACACTGTAGTGCTGCCTACGTAGTTACTGCCAATAATATCCTTGCTAATGAGAGCACCAGTTTCTGCATCCATGCGAATATCATAATTAATATAGGTATTGTTGTTGCGGAAACGGGCAATAATCACATTTGTACCCTGTTCAACTCCTAATTGATAATTAACAGCTTCCTGAGGAACCTCGGGTTTAGCAATAGCCAAAGCCTCTTTGGCTCTCAGAGCAGCATCTGCCGTCAGAGAAAAGGACATCAAAGCTGTCAATAAAAGAGAAGCAGCGATTTTTTTCAACATCATCAACTTAAACCTCCTTAAAAATTAACTATAAAAAATGTATGTAGATATCATAGCTAGAGTAGATCCAGCTAAAAATTTAAATACTGCTAATCTTGGCATTTAAAGCCGCAAGCACTGCAGAACTTGGCAGTTTTTGGTATTACTGCACCACATTCAGAACAGAATTTCGAGTCTTTCACTCCTGCAGAAGTATTTGCAGGTTGAGGCATAATCTGCTGCATACCCATCATACCCGTGCCCATCATGCCCATAAAAGGCATTCCCTGGGGCTCATGTCTACAGGTCATACCACCTCTAAAAGACACATCTACCTTAACATCGTGAGCCGGCATGATAAAACAATATTTCCTTCGGGAGCTTTCGCTAGGCAGTGACTCAATACGTACATCTTGAGAAGTAACATAGGTATCCACGTCCGTTACAAACGGAACATAAAACACAACTTCTTCGCCTTCCTCAAACATCTCCCTTGTGAGACCATGAAACTTATTACCATTGTCAATATTAACCTTATATTTCATCGCAGTCCCTCCTAGTTTACACTAATTAAATATTACCACAAAGCATGTCCTTTGCACAAGTTTTTTGCCATATCTCGCATGCTACAGGACAATAAAAAAGCACCCCTACTTATGTAGAGGTGCCGATATTTTTAATATTATAAATAGAGACGTTCGAAATCCAATCCGTATGCCTCAGACCAGTCTACAACGATATTGCTAAACCATAAAATCATTAATTTCCGCCCCTTTCATCATACATTCATAAGATATAATACAACCGTTCGTTATCTTGTAGGCATATTATATGTTATTTTTATGTATTTTAAAAGAAGCAGTAAACAATAAATGACATTTTAAAATCAGTTCTTCAAGACTGACATTTTAAAATCATTATTTTACAAATGACAATTTATGATTAACATTTTAAAACAATATCAAAACTGTCAAAACTTAATATCTGTTTTATATTTACATTCTTCCGCGGGATACAGTGTCTATTCTTTGGGCTCCTCAAACGGATAGGGAGGAGTAATATCGCGTCCCAGATCTTTGAACATTTTTCGGTCACTACGGATGGTTGCACAAGCTGCAGTGGTCAACATGTTACCAGTAATGGTTGCAGAAGCACCGCCCTTGAAAGCCAACTCGCCATCATTAGTCAACAGCGCACGGCCTGCAGCCAGACGGATGTGAGCTTTCGGATTCATGTAGCGGAAGAAAGCTACAATGCGCAGAATTTCAGGCTCAGTCAGACGAGGCAAATCTTGGAACGGAGTACCAGGAATCGGCATCAAGCAGTTAATGGGGATGGAAAAAACGCCAACCTCGGACAAGCTAATAGCCATATCTAGACGATCTTCCCAGCTTTCGCCCATGCCCATGATACCACCGGAGCAAGCATTCAGGCCTTCCTCCTTAGCCATCTTCAGGGTTTCAATCTTCATATCATAAGTATGAGTAGTGCAGATATTGGGGAAATTAGCCTTAGAGGTTTCAATGTTACAATGATAGTTCTCTACTCCAGCTTCCTTCAGACGACGCAATTGTTCTCTAGTAACAAAGCCCATGGAAGCACACAGCTTAATTCCCAGTTCTTTACCCATGGTTTCATAAGCGTG
>JAKSOK010000051.1 GCA_024405615.1 Phascolarctobacterium sp. | reverse complement strand
AACCCCTACTTTGCAACTGGCCTGACCGTATTCCTGGGCGTAATGTTGGGTATGAACGGCTTTGCTAAGATTTGGGCTCTGTTCGGATCTGCAAACCAACTGCTGGCAGCTCTGGGCTTGATGGCTATCGCTGCTTGGCTGGCTAACATTGGCAAGAACAACAAGATGTTCGTTATCCCGACCTGCTTCATGATGCTGGTTACCATCTGCTCTTTGGCTCTGAACACCAAAGCTCAATGGGCTATTATCCAATCCGGCAAAGCAGACTGGGGTCCGTACTCTCAAGTATTCTTTGGCGTACTGCTGATTGTATTAGCTCTGGAATTGGCTGTTGAAGGTTATCAAGTACTCTTCGGTGGCAAGAAAGTTCAAGCTTAATTAAATATCTCTTGCATTTAGACTCCATTGCCTAGTATGTTTTACTGGGCGATGGAGTTTTTTGTTTAAAACCATCACTTTAGGGCAATTAAATCACGGTGACTTTAGTTTCAGATATTTTATTACCTATATGTATACAAGTTTTTTATAATTTTACGGTTGAAAATCTTTCCTGTTTAGAGTAAAATAAAGGTACGCATTAGTGCTATTTAAGGAGGCAAAACATGAGCGAAGTTTTAGCAGAAGCAACATTTCCTAGTGTAATTCATAATACTGAAGTTTGTGATGAAATCGTAAAATGGGGTAACAAAAATGGTTTCCCTGTAAAGAAGGCTAAATTATATAATAAGATGGATGGCTATGTTGGCTTTTCTCCTGATAATTACTATATTATTGCAACTCGTCTGCCACCGATTCCTGGTGGTTGGAAAGTAGTTGTTAACAGCTATGAATCTGAGGAACGTTATATTCCTTTAAATGTAAAACCTAATTCTACTGAAGTAAATCGTTTCATTCTGAAAATGATGGAACAATATGAACTTGAAGGCTTAAAAATGGATTTGAGCGATACTCCTTATGAGTCCTATGGCACTTGGCTGTTGGATTTAAAGGTTACTGGACATCCTGTTATCATTAATGCTTTCGAAGATTTTATTGAAAACATGCGTTAAAAAAATTAAGAGCTATCGTGTCGATAGCTCTTTTTTACAATGAGGTTTGCTTATGAAAGAGACATTAACAACTACTTTAGCTATAAAAGAGGCAAGACGTTGCCAAAAATGCTCTGAGCCCACTTGTCTGAATGGATGCCCTTTACAGATTAACATTCCTAAATTCATCAGCTGCTTGGCAAAAGGTAATTTTGGTGAAGCTTATGATATTATTTCTGAAGCTAATAATTTACCTGCAATATGTGCTCGCGTATGCCCTTCCGAGCGTCAATGTGAAGAAAAATGTAATATGTGTACTGAAGAGCGTCCTGTTGCAATAGCAGATCTTGAAGGGTTTATTGCCGATTTTGCTCATGATAATGATTTGAAACCACTTGCATCTACAGATGCTAAGAGAGGTAAAATAGCTATCATTGGATCCGGCCCTGCAGGTTTGGCTGCGGCAGGTGACTTAATTAGGCAAAAGTTTGCTGTTACTATCTTTGAAGCTCAAAGTGAGCCTGGTGGCGTTTTATTGTTTGGTATTCCAGAATACCGCTTACCTAAAGATATTGTACGTAAAGAAATTAGTGAACTGCAAACCTGCGGTGTGGAAATAAAGGTTGAGAAACGTGCAGGTATAGATTTTACTATTGATGATCTTTTCGCAGAAGGCTATGACGCTATCTTTATTGGTGTAGGTACTGCTTTACCACGTACTTTAGATATTCCTGGTCAACAGCTTTCTGGTATTCTTACGGCAACTTATTTTTTGCGTACAGTTGTGTTAGCAGCTACAGGCAAGGTTGATAATAGTGAAATTGTTTTAAACCCTGGAGATAAAGTTGTAGTTGTCGGTGCTGGTAATGTTGCTATGGAGGCTGCATTAACAGCAGTGAAGCATGGAGCTGGTGAAGTAACTGTAGTATATCATAAAGGAGAGGAATGCATAAAAGCTGATCGAAGTGCATACCGTAGAGCCCTAGAGGCTGGAGTAAAATTTCATTTCCTGCAGCAACCAGTAGCATATTTTAATCCAAAGCAAATGCGTGCGGTGAAAAATATTAGACGTAGAGTGCAACAGGCTGATGAACTAAATGTTGCAGGTATTCTGCTACAGAATATTGTTAAGGATAAAAATGGAGAGTATATTCAAGCCGGTGGACAAGAATTATTAAGTTGCGATTGTGTAATTCTTGCTATCGGACAAAAAACAGCACCTCCTATTATTACGTCAACTAAAGGTATTCAGATGGATGTTAATGGTTTCGTAATAACTAAGGAAAGACCATATGGCATGACTACCCGAGCTGGTGTATTCAGTAGTGGTGATATCGTTCATGGTCCTGCTACAGTAGTATTAGCCATGAAGGAATCCAAAAAGGTTGCTGAAGGTATAGCTCAATATGTAGATGCGAAAAAACTTTTAGAAAGCTAATAAATAATTGCAATAAATGAAAAAAGTGCTTGACAAAGTGTTTTTATGAGTGGTATAATGTTTCTCGTTCTGAGGAATGAATTGATGCGGAAATAGCTCAGTGGTAGAGCACCTCCTTGCCAAGGAGGGGGTCGCGAGTTCGAATCTCGTTTTCCGCTCCATTTAAGAATATCCCGGTAGTTTTCTACCGGGTTTTTTGTTGCTTTTATTACAGTTTTGGTTGCCAAAGTTAAATTATTGTGATATGATATTATGAGCGATTTGTGTCAGCATCTTTTGGTGACTAGAAAGCTATGTAGAGCTCTCCAGTCTATGCCACATTAAGGTACTAGGCTGGCTCTCGAATCCGATTAAATAATTACCTAATATATATTTAAGGAGGAATTTATTAATGAACGTATCTGTTGAAAGAGTAGGCAATGAGGCTACTGTAAAAATTACTGCTCCTGTTGAGGTTGTAAATCAAGCATTTAAAGATGCTGTTAAAAAGATTGCTAACGAAGCAAATATTCCTGGCTTCCGTAAAGGTAAAGCTCCTCGCAACATCATTGAAATGCACTATGGCAAAGATTCTGTAAAAGCTGAAGCTTTCGAAATCGTTGCTAACAAAGTTTACGGTCAAGCTCTGGACCAAGAAAACCTGGTTCCCGTTGATGAACCTAAAGTTGAAAACTCTGTTTTCGAAGAAGGTAAAGAATTAGAATTAACCGTTAAAGTTACTCTGAAACCTGAACCTGAATTGGGCCAATACAAAGAATTACATGTAGAAAAAGAAGCTCCCGTTGTAACTGACGAAGAAGTTGAAGCTCAAGTTCAAGAAATCCGTAACCGTCAAGCAAAAATGGTTATTGCTCCTGAAGGAACTGTTATTGAAAAAGGTGATTTCGCAATCATCGACTTTGCTGGTACCGTTGATGGTGAACCTTTCTCCGGTGGCGAAGGCAAGGGCTATCCTCTGGAAGTTGGTTCTAACTCCTTCATTCCTGGTTTTGAAGATCAACTGGTTGGCCTGTCCAAAGGCGATGCAACTGATGTTGACGTAACCTTCCCTGAAGACTACTTTGTAAAAGAATTAGCTGGCAAACAAGCAATCTTCAAAGTAAATGTTCAAGACGTAAAACGCAAAGAATTACCTGAACTGACTGATGAATATGTTGCAGCTAACAGCGATTACAAAACCGTTGAAGAAATGCGCGTTGACTACAAGAAACGTATGCAAGAAGCTGCTGAACAAGATGCTCAAGTTAAATATGAACGCGAACTGATTGACACTGCAGTTGCTAATGCTAAATTCGAAGTTCCTGAAATCATGATCGAAGACCGTGTTAACCAAATGGTTGAAGAAATGAAGATGAGCTTGGAAAGCCGCAAAATGACCATGGAAATGTACATGCAATATACTGGCATGGATATGGAAAAAATTAAAGCTAACCAACGTCCTGCTGCAGAAGAAAACGTAAAGACCGATATCGTTCTGGACGCTATTGCTAAAGCTGAAAACATCCAATTGGATATGGCTGACGTTGATGCTGAAATCGCTGCTATCTCCGCTCAACACGGTGCATCTGCTGACGAAGTTAAAAAGATTATTAAATCCAATGGTACCATGGGCTTGCTGCTGGCTAACATCCTGCGTCGTAAAGCTGCTCACGTTATCATTGACACTGCAAAATAATTTGCTTCAAAATTTCTAGTAAAGGAGGATGGCAAGAATGAATTACGTGCCTATCGTTGTAGAGCAATCTAGTCGTGGTGAACGTTCCTATGACATTTATTCTCGTTTGTTGAAGGACAGAATTGTTTTTGTAACTGGTGAAATTGATGATTATATGGCAGATCTTGTCATCGCTCAGTTACTTTTTCTAGAATCCGAAGATCCTGATAAGGATATTCATATGTATATTAATAGCCCTGGTGGTAGTGTAAGTGCAGGTATGGCCATTTATGATACTATGCAGTATATTAAGCCTGACGTATCTACTATTTGTATGGGTATGGCTGCAAGTATGGCTTCCGTACTGTTAACTGCAGGCACAAAGGGTAAAAGATATGCATTGCCTCATTCTCGTGTCATGATTCATCAACCTTTGGGTGGCACACAAGGCCAAGCTACAGAGATTGAAATTCATGCAAGAGAAATTCTGAGAATTCGTGAAGAGATGAATCACGTGCTTGCCGCTCATACGGGTCAAACTGTAGAAAAAATAGCTCGTGATACAGAACGTGATCACTATTTAACAAGCTATGATGCGCAGGCCTATGGCCTAATCGACGAAGTAGTTGAGCGTAAGTAGGATTGTACACCTAAGGAGATAAGCTATGAATTTTGACGATACCCAAGAAAGCGGTATGACCTGTTCATTCTGTGGAAAACGCGAGGATCAGGTTCGTCGTTTGATTGCTGGCCGTGGCGTTTATATCTGCGATGAGTGTATTGAGTTCTGTAAGGATATGCTTGAAGAGGATTCTCAAAAAGATACCGCTGCCAAGATGCCTGATGGTGATGATTTGCCAAGACCTAAAGAGATAAAGGAAATTTTGGACGAGTATGTAATTGGACAGGATGAAGCTAAAAAGACTCTTTCTGTTGCCGTTTATAATCACTATAAGCGCATTAATTATGAACTGCAAACACCACAAGATAACCGTGATGTGGAACTCCAAAAATCTAATATTCTTATGTTGGGGCCTACTGGTAGTGGCAAAACCTTGTTGGCACAAACTTTAGCTAAGATACTAAAGGTGCCTTTTGCTATGGCAGATGCTACAACTTTGACTGAGGCTGGTTATGTTGGTGAAGATGTAGAGAATATTTTGTTGAAGCTTATATCTAATGCTGATTATGATGTAGAAGCTGCTCAACGTGGTATTGTCTACATTGATGAAATTGATAAAATTTCACGCAAGAGTGAAAATGTTTCCATTACCCGAGATGTTTCTGGTGAGGGCGTACAACAAGCTCTTTTGAAAATTTTAGAGGGTACAACTGCAAGTGTACCTCCTAAGGGCGGTCGCAAACATCCACATCAGGAATTTATCAATATTGATACAACTAATATTCTGTTTATTTGTGGTGGTGCCTTTGCTGGCTTAGAGAATATTGTTGATGCTCGTGTTGGCAAAAAGAATCTTGGCTTTGGTGCTGATATTCGCCAAAAACACGAAATTAATATTACTTCAGCTTTTCAGCAGGTACAACCAGAAGATTTGATAAAATTTGGCTTAATTCCAGAGTTTGCTGGTCGTTTACCAGTTGTTGTAACTTTGGATTCTTTGGACAAAAAGGCATTGGTACGCATTCTTAAGGAACCACGTAATGCATTAGTTAAGCAATATAAACGTTTCTTAGAAATGGATGGCGTAGAATTAGATTTTGAAGATGGTGCTTTAGAAGCTATCGCTGAGGAAGCTTTAAAGCGTAATGCTGGTGCCCGTGGTTTAAGAGCTATTATTGAGTCTATTATGCGCAATGTCATGTATGATGTACCTTCTCGTGATGATGTGACTAAATGCATTGTTACAGAGGAAGCTGTTCGTGAACACGCAGATCCGCAAATGATTATTGAAGAATGAAGTGTTTAAGGGGGAAGGTAACTTCTCCCTTAATTTGTTATAAAGGAGGTGCAAGCATGGACGAGTTATTAACAAGACCACTTTTACCTTTACGAGGACTTGTAGTATTTCCCGGCGTTGTGACTAATGTTGATGTTGGTCGTGAAAAATCTATGCATGCTGTGGAAGCAGCAATGAATCGTGATAAATTATTATATGTTACTGCTCAAAAGGATTCTGCTATACAGGATGTTGTGCCTGAAGACCTTTACAGTATTGGTGTTGTTGTAGAAATTAAACAAATGTTGCGTTTGCCTAATGGTGGTATTCGCATTCTTGTTGAGGGCTTAGGAAGAGTTGAATTTACGACCATTGATGATGCCGTTACTAAAACGGGATGTTTTGTTGGTACAGCTAAAGCTTTACCGGATGTGCTTGAGACCGATTTAGAACTGGATGCTTTAGAACGCTTGCTAAGAGAAAGCTTCGAGCAATGGGTTTTAAATAATAAAAAGATTAGTGCTGAAGTTTTAGAAACTTTTAGAGCAGAGCGTAATGTTGGCCGTTTAGCGGATATGATTGCCAATACCGTTAACTTTGATTTAGGAATTAAGCAATCCTTGTTATCAGTTGCTAATGTAAAAAAACGTATGCGTGATCTTTATGAGCGGATGGTAGCAGAATTAGAAATTTCTAAGCTTACAAGAAGTATTGCTCAAGATGTGCAAAGAGCTATTGAAAAGAATCAAAGAGAATATTTCTTGCGGGAGCAGATCAAAGTCATCAGCAAAGAATTAGGCGAAGCAGAGGATATTTTATCTGAAATAGCTGATTATAGAGCTAAAATGGCAGCGTTAGAATTGCCTGAAAATGTAGCTGCTAAAATAGATAAAGAGATTAAGCGTCTTGCAAAAATGCAGCCTATGGTTCCTGAATCGGCTGTAGTACGTAATTATCTCGATGTTTTATTGGGCTTACCTTGGGGAAAATTTACTGAAGATTCATTTGATATGGATCATGCTCAGAAAATTCTTGATAGGGACCACTATGGCCTAAAGAAGGTTAAAGAAAGAATTTTAGAATTCCTAGCTGTTAGAGCTTTATCTAAAACCAGCAGGGGGCCTATTATTTGTTTAGTTGGCCCACCGGGTGTTGGTAAAACCTCTTTGGCTCATAGTGTAGCAGAAGCCATTAACCGTAAATTTACCCGCGTTTCTTTGGGTGGTATTCGAGATGAGGCTGAAATCAGAGGTCATCGTCGTACGTATGTGGGAGCTTTACCGGGTCGTATTATTCAAGGCATGCAAAATGCAGGATGTATGAACCCCTTGTTTTTATTGGATGAAGTTGATAAAATGGCTTCTGACTTTAAAGGTGATCCTGCAGCTGCATTATTAGAAGCTCTTGATCCAGAACAAAACAATACTTTTGCTGATCACTATGTAGAGGAAAGCTTTGATTTATCCAATGTTTTTTGGATTATTACTGCAAACTCTATGGCAACCATTCCTCCCGCTTTATTGGATAGAATGGAAATTATTGAACTTAGCAGCTACACTGATGAAGAAAAAGTGCAAATTGCTAAGCGTCATTTGTTGCCTAAAAATAAAAAACTCAATGGCTTAGAAGGGTATCGTGTTTCTATTAGCGAAAAAGCTATAGCCAGAGTAATACACGATTACACTAGAGAAGCCGGCGTTCGTGAATTAGAACGTAAGATTGCTAATATCTATCGCAAAGCTGCTTTTAAAATTGCCCATGGAGAGTGCAAAGGCGCAGTTGTTAACGAATCTAATTTAGAGAAATTCCTAGGGCCAGTCATTTATAAAGATGATGACATCAATATTAGCTCAGAGGTTGGTGTAGTTAACGGCTTAGCTTGGACGAGTGTAGGTGGGGAATTACTTAAAGTAGAAGTTTTAGTCTACAAAGGTAAAGGAAACTTCTCTCTGACTGGACAACTAGGTGATGTTATGAAGGAATCAGCTCAAGCTGCTTTCACCTATGTTAAAAGTTTAGCTGGAGAATTAGGCCTGGAAGAAGATTATTTTGATACCCACGACTTCCATATCCATTTGCCAGAAGGCGCAGTACCTAAGGATGGTCCTTCTGCCGGTGTAACTTTAATTACAGCATTGGTTTCTGCCATTACTGGCCGTGCAGTTAAAGAAAAATTGGCTATGACTGGTGAAATTTCTTTAACGGGTAAGGTTTGGCCTATTGGTGGACTTAAGGAGAAAGTTTTGGCGGCTTATCGTTATGGCGTAAGAACTGTTCTATTACCTGAACGCAATTTGCAGGATTTGGATGAAGTTCCCGAGCATATTCGTGCGGAAATGAACTACATTCCTGTTAAAACTGCTAACCAGGTATTGGAAAATGCCTTGATTTAAAAGTTGAAGTGTTTCTAGAATAACGTTTAATGTTTTACGATATATGGAGGTAAACTATGGCTAAGGGTGATTGGGATATTATCCGTTCAAAATATTTAGCATCTGCAGTTAGAGCAAATCAATACCCTACCGACAAATTACCAGAGATAGCTTTCATAGGACGTAGTAATGTAGGTAAGTCATCCTTGATAAATTCATTATGCCGTCGTAATGGGCTGGCTAGAGTAAGTTCTACTCCAGGTAAAACCCAAACCATTAACTTTTATGATTTAGAAGCTAAAAAGGTTGAAGAGGGATTGGATAATCGTGCTCATTTTTATCTTGTAGATTTACCAGGCTATGGTTTTGCGAAAACAAATCATTCAAATCGAGATCAATGGTCTAGCTTTATTGGTA
This sequence comes from Phascolarctobacterium sp., assembly GCA_024405615.1. Classification (GTDB taxonomy): domain Bacteria; phylum Bacillota; class Negativicutes; order Acidaminococcales; family Acidaminococcaceae; genus Phascolarctobacterium_A. The sequence continues at coordinate 1,227 of JAKSOK010000051.1, read as the reverse complement.
AATATTTATCAGAAAGCGAAAATCTATATATGGTTTGCCAACTGATCGATATTCGCCATAAACCTATTGATAGCGATATAGAATGTTATAAATGGCTGTTAGAGTGCGACTTAAACGTACAAATTATCTTGACTAAAGCGGATAAGCTCTCTAAGAGTGCTGCTGATTCTCAAAAGGCTCTTTTTAAAAGAACATTGGGATTATATGAGGACCAAATTATGGTGTATTCCTCTACGCAACACAACATGCGTGGAGAATTAATCAGCCGTATTATGAAACGACTAGAAGGACAGGTTAATTAGTTTCTAATGTTGATTAATCGTTTGCTTTTATTTGTTGTTGGTTTTTGTGTTGGAACTTTATTTGTACAATTACATTTACCAATACCCTATTTATTGGGTGGTATGATAACTGCAATTGCCTGTAAAAGTTTTGCTAGAAATGTTGAAGTTACTTGGCCCCGCAAATGGCGTGAATATGCTTTGACTGTTGCTGGTTATGGCATTGGTGCTAATTTTAGCCAGGAAGCCTGGAACAATATGATGTCTCAGTCTCTGGGGGTTTTTGAAGCTACTGGATCTATTTTGCTAGCTAGCTTTGTCTTATCTTATTTAACAGCTAAGATTACACGTGAAGACCATAAAAGTTGCCTCATGGGAATGCTTCCTGGCGGCTTAACTATCATGATGGTTTTGTCTGAGGAAGATAAAGAAGTTAACCCCAATATAGTGGCAGTTATGCAGGTTTTACGTCTGCTTATGGTGGTAGTGTCGGTGCCTTTTCTAGTTATTTATTTACTAGATGCGAAGGTTTTGACCACTTCTTTGACTGCTCCCAATCATGGTGGCGTTCATTGGGCTGTATTTGTCCCCTTGGCTATTTTAGGTGTATTTGTTGCTCGTAAGTTGCATTTTCCTACACCTACAATGTTAGGTCCTATTTTTGCTACGGCTATTTTCTCTGTTTACTCAGGTGGAGTGCAGCCAATTCCTGCAGCGATTATGTGTCCTGCTCAGCTTTGTATCGGCTTATATATGGGGATGCAGATGGATGTTAACAGAATCATACGTACTAAAAAAATGATTCCGTTTATTATCGTTGCAACGGTAATAATGATAGTAATTAGTATCGGCATGGCAAATATATTATCTTCAAGATATGGTTTTAGTCTTATTACGGCCTTTTTAGCTATGGCACCAGGTGGTATTGCAGAAATGTCATTGGCAG
>JAKSOK010000050.1 GCA_024405615.1 Phascolarctobacterium sp. | reverse complement strand
TATGTTGGGAGGAGTTTTTTCTTGTTAATGAATGGTGCACAGGCTGTATTAGAAAGCCTGAGACGTGAAGAAGTTGAAATTGTATTTGGCTATCCCGGTGGTGCTGTACTGGATTTGTATGATGCTGTTTATCAAGCTAAGTTTCCCCATATTTTAACCCGTCAAGAGGGTGGTGCAGTTCATGCTGCTGATGGTTATGCTCGTGCTACTGGTAAGGTTGGCGTATGCTTTGCAACCTCCGGCCCTGGTGCTACAAACTTGATTACTGGTATTGCTACTGCTAATATGGACTCTATTCCTATGGTTTGCTTTACTGGCCAAGTAGGTAATCCTTATATCGGCAAGGATTCTTTCCAAGAAGCAGATATTGTTGGTATTACAACACCTATTACTAAGCATAATTATTTGGTTAAGGATGCTAAGACTCTGCCGCGTGTAATTCGTGAAGCTTTCTTTATTGCTCGCACTGGCCGTCCTGGTCCTGTAGTTATTGATATTGCTAAAGACGTATTTTCTACTCAAATTGATTATGAATATCCTGAAGAAGTGCATCTGCGTGGTTATAGCGGAGATTTCACTGGTAATGAAGACGACGTTGTAAAAGCTGTTGAAGCTATTAAAGCTGCAGAACGTCCGTTGTTCTTCATTGGTGGTGGCTTAACCTTATCTGGTCAAAGCGATATTTTCTATGATATCGTAAAACGTACTGGCATTCCTGTAATCACTTCTTTGATGGGCTTAGGCTGCGTACCTTCTACTCATGAAGGCTACCTTGGTATGGTTGGTATGCATGGCTCCTATGCTGCTAACATGGCTGTTCAAGAATGTGATTTGCTGATTACCATTGGTGCTCGTTTCGATGACCGTGTAACTGGTAAACTGTCTGCTTTTGCTCCTAGAGCAAAGGTTGTTCATTTCGAAGTTGATAAGGCTGAAATCAATAAAAATGTGCCTGTCGATTATCCCGTATTTGGCGATTTGCGTTGGTCCATGCCTGTATTACAAAAATTGGTTAACATGTATCCTGAAATCAATAGCGATAGCTATGGTGTATGGATTGATCATGTTATTGACATGGCTAAAAAATATCCCTTCTCTTGGGAAAAGGGAACTGGCAATATTATGCCGCAACAATTAATTGAAGTTGTAAGTGAATTGGTAGACGATAATACCATTGCTGTAACTGACGTTGGTCAACATCAAATGTGGGCTGCCCAGTTCTTCAATTGCCGTAAACCTCGTCAATTCCTGACCTCTGGTGGTTTAGGTACTATGGGCTATGGTTTGCCTGCAGCTATGGGCGCTAAGCTAGCTCAACCTGATAAGAAGGTTGTATTGTTTACTGGCGATGGCTCCATTATGATGAACTGCCAAGAGATGTCCACTGTTGCAGATAATAACATTGATGTTAAAGTTGTTTTATTGCACAATACCGTATTGGGTATGGTATATCAATGGCAAAAGCTTTTCTACGGTAAACGTTTCTCCCAAACTCTCTTAGGTGAAACTAAGACAGATTATTGCAAACTGGCAGAAGCTATGGGCATGAAGTCTGTACGCATCGATAAGCTGGAAGATTTGGAAGCTAAGCTGAAAGAAGCTTTGAATGGCGAAGGTCCTACTTTGATTGACGTATTGCTGCCGCCTAACGAGGATGTAATTCCTATGGTAGCTCCTGGTGCAAACCTGGAAAACATGGTTTTGGAAAAGATTTCCGACTAATCGAAGAGGAGAGAGCATAATGAAAATATATAATTTAGCTATTTTGGTAGATAATAAGCCTGGCGTTTTAACTCACGTATCCGGTTTGATTAGCCGTCGTGCATTTAACATTGAAAGTATCTCTGCAGGTTATACTGAAGAAAAAGATGTAACTCGTATTAACATTGAAGTATCAGTAGAAGACGAGCATGAACTGGAGCAAGTTGTTAGCCAACTGTCCAAGTTAATTGATATTATTAAGATTGTAAATTTGAGTGAAGTTGATTCTATCGTTCGTGAACTGGTACTGTTAAAGGTAAAGGCTACTGTTGAACGTATGCAGGATATTCGCAATGTAGTTGATGTTTTCCGTGGTAAAATCGTTGATATCACTCCGGAAAACGTTGTAATTGAAATCACTGGTTCTAGTGATAAAATTAAGGCTATCTGCAAAATGATGGATCAGTTTGGTGTTATTGAAATTGCTCGTACTGGTGCAATTGCTATTTCCAGAGGTCCTGTACCTGTAAAAAATATGTAATTTGAATAATTAGGAGTATTTTTGTCATGAGTATGCAAATGGAATTTATCAAAGTCCTTCCTTCACCTCAGGCTTTGATGGAAGATTATCCTATTAGTCAAGCTTCTAAAATTTTAAAAATGAAGCGCGATGAGGAAATCAGAAATATTTTCACTGGCAAGGACAATCGTTTCTTGTTGGTAATTGGTCCCTGCTCCAGTGATAATGAAGATGCTGTTTTGGACTATGTTAATAGATTAGCAAAGGTCCAAGAAAAAATTAAAGATAAAATTTATATCGTTCCTCGTTTATATACTAATAAACCCCGTACTATCGGCGTAGGCTATAAAGGCATGCTCCACCAACCTTCTCCTGAAGGTAAAGAAGATATGCTGGGCGGTATCATTGCTATTCGTAAAATGAATGTACGTGTAGTAGAGGAGACTGGTTTAACTGGTGCTGAAGAAATTCTTTATCCTGAAGTTTTCCGCTATTTATCCGACCTTTTAAGCTATGCAGCTGTTGGTGCTCGTTCTAGCGAAGACCAATTGCACCGTATGATTGCAAGTGGTGTCGGTATTCCTGTTGGCATGAAGAATCCTACTAGCGGTGACTTATCTGTAATGCTCAATAGCGTTGCTGCTGCACAACATGAGCAAGAATTCTTGTTCCGTGGCTGGGAAGTTCGTACTAAGGGTAATGAATTTGCTCACTCCATTCTGCGCGGCTATGTTGATCCTATTGGCAATAGCTTCCCCAACTATCATTATGAAATCCTGAAAATCGTTGAGAAGATGTACGCAGAACGTAAGCTGGCAAACCCTGCTATCATAGTTGATACCAACCATGCCAACTCTGGCAAAAAATACAATGAACAAATTCGTATTGCCAAAGATATTGTTAACTCTCGTAAACTAGATAGCGGTATCAATGATATTGTAAAAGGCTTGATGATTGAAAGTTACATTGAAGATGGTTGTCAAGGCGTTCATGATGGCGTTTATGGTAAATCTATTACCGATCCTTGCTTAGGCTGGGAAAAGACAGAACGTTTGTTATTAGATTTAGCTGATATCTTATAATTAAACAAATAAAAAGGACTGCTAAGTGGCAGTCCTTTTTTGTATGCAGAAACACCTGCTATAGTGTAGGGGTTCTTTTATTGGAAAAAGAAAAGCCTGTAGAATTAACTACAGGCTTTAATTAGTACAAATTAGAATTTCTCAATTAATTTATAACCACGACCGATAAGGAAGGTTGCAGTTTCAGGTTCGTTAGTTTTGATAACAACAACAGGTTTAACGGTTTCACGGTTAAAAGAAATGTACAGATAGGAAATGTCGATGTTAGCACTGGAAATAGCTGCTAAAATGCCATCCAAATAACCAGGAGTATCGTCCATTTCAATAGCGATAACTTTGTCTTGACGGCATTGATAGTCTTTGGCTTTCAGTGCTTCAATAGCAACTTCCGGGTTATCAACGATTAAACGAACAATACCAAATTCAGCACTATCATTAGCTAACATAGTATAAATATTGATATTTGCATTTTTTAAAATGTTGGTAATTTTTAACAAACCACCAGACATATTTTCAGCGAATACAGAAACTTGATTCAGCATTTAATTTGCCTCCTAAAATAACACGATAATGTGGTATTATATCATAAAAACAAAAATGTTAAAAGCTATTTTTATAAATAAAAAGCCAGTTTCTAGAACATTTACTAAAAACTGGCTTATTTTTATTCCTCTATAGTTACCATTGTGCCAACTGTAATGTATTTATTTTTTAATAATTGCACATTCTCGTTTAAAAGACGAATACAACCTTCAGACGCTAAAGTACCAATGGATGAAGGATCATGAGTGCCATGAATACCGATGCCGTCCCATTGTCCTTTACTTTTTTCATTAGTATCTAAATAGAAGAACCAAGGACCATATGCACCTTTAATTTCTCCTTTGCCATCCTTGAAGTCATGAGTCCACCAGCTAGCATCACAAACTTCGATAACCTTAAAAGTTCCGTTAGGAGTTTTCATATCTCCGCTTTTTTCTTTATCACCTGTATTTTTTCCAAGTGCGCAGCCAAAAGTTTCGATAACGTTACCGTTGTCCAAAACTTTTAATTTAAATTCTGATTTTTTTATCAGAATAGAGTAGTTATGTTGTTCAGCAGCTTCGGCTTTAGCAATTACAGGTTTAGAGGTAGTTGGTTGATTAGGAGTAATTTTCTGTTCAACCTTTGTAGGCACGGGAGTCTCGGCAATCTGTTGCTTATCTGTATTAAATAAAAGCGTATAAATTCCAAATGCTGTTCCTGCTAATATCAGGAAAACTGCTGTAAGTAGTGCATATAGACTTTTGTTGTTTGAACGACCTTTTTCAATCATAGTTTTAGCCTCACTTTTTATTAATTACTATAGAATTTTACCATTGCTAAGCCAAATTCGTTGGGCTTTAGCTTCGTGGTATTGGGTTTGACTTATAAAGCCATAGCGTTGCATTTCCTGAAGAACCAGTAGCTGGCGCTTTTTACAGCCAGTAGTGTTTTCTAGTGGATTAAGAGCACTAGGAGCATAGGGGAGAGCTGCAATTACAGCGGCTTCTGCTAAGTTTAGATTACCAGGCGTTTTATCAAAATACTTACGACTTGCTTCTTTGATGCCAGTAGAACCTGCACCTAAATAAGTAGTGTTAAGATACATTTCTAAAATCTCGTCTTTGGTGTATTGATGTTCTAACATGAGGGCGAGCATAACTTCTTCAGCTTTACGACCCATGGTTTGTTCTTGGGTTAGAAAAACATTCTTAACAAGTTGTTGGGTAATAGTACTACCACCTTGGACAACTTCACCTGCAGAAAGATTAACGAGAAAAGCCCGGATAATACTTTCCATGGCAATAGCACCATGATTATAAAAGTTATGATCTTCTATTGCTATTAAAGCTTGAGGTACATCACGATTCATTTGGGAAAGCTTTACCCAATTTGGTTTTTCACGCAGAGGTTCAATAATATCCTCCATATTGAAAAGGATATAAGTCTTTTGCAAAGGAACAGGCCAAGTATTTCTTTCTGGAAGTACGGATAGAATAATAGATTTTATGGCAGAACGCTCATGTTTCGTCATCTTTCGTTCTTCTAGACTAGGACCGGAAGTCACTTGCTGACTAGAATTAATATTATTAGAATTATTGCCTTTAACTGTATTTTTATTCGTTGGTTGCTGTGTGGTAGCAATTTTAGGTTTTGTGTTATTGAGAATACCAAGTTCATTGCCGCTCCAAAGCTCGTAAACAGTCATACCACAAAAAGCAATAATAGCAAGCATTATTATTTTAAATAGTGTTTTGAACATATTAGTCCTTTCTATATTGTAGATAAAACAAAATACTACTCTAAATTTTAACACATATTATACCATAAAAACAGAGGAAAATATAAATTCTTTCTAAAAAAAAGACTAGGAAAAAATAAGAGAAAGTAGTATAATAATATGAATAATGGGTTAGTGTTTCTAATCTTTAAGTAAAGAAAAACATATACAAAAATATTGCATTTTTATGCAAAGATGATGTATAATTATACAATACAGTTATACAGGAGGATTATTATGAAAGCTAGTGTTATAGGTGCCACTGGTTATGCTGGTGTTGAGCTTTTAAGACTTTTAGATGGACATCCGGAAGCTGAAATTGCTGCTATTACTTCTGAAAGCAGCACTGGTGAAGCAATTGCCAATATGTATCCACATTTAGCTGGTCGTATTGAAAAGAACTTGACCTCTATGAAAGATATTCAAGAGATTGCAGCTGCAAGTGATGTTATTTTCATTGCTTTGCCTCATGGTCACGCAATGAAAATAGGCAAAGAATTACGCGGCCAAAATACTAAGATTATAGATTTAGGTGGCGACTATAGATTTAGAGACTATCGTGTTTTTGAAGAGTGGTACAAAGTAAAACATGAAGACCCTGAAGCAAAGGCTGTTTATGGTTTAGTTGAGTTGTATCGTGATCAAATTAAAAATGCTAGCTTAGTTGCTAATCCTGGCTGCTATACTACCTGCAGTATTTTAGCAATGGTTCCTTTGCTGAAGAACGGTTTAATTGAAACTAAAGGTATTATTGTTGATGCTAAATCCGGCACTACTGGTGCAGGTCGTAGCTTAAAGCTAGGCAGCTTGTATTGCAGTGTTAATGAAAGCTTTAAAGCATATGGTGTAGCTAATCATAGACATACACCTGAAATTGAACAAATCTATAGCGAATTTGCAGGAGAAGATGTAGTAATTCAATTTACTCCGCATTTATTGCCTGTTGATAGAGGTATTTTAGCTACTTGCTACGCTCAATTAAAAGAAGGCGTAACTGATAAGATGATTGATGAGGCTTATCGTGAAATGTACGGTAATGAATACTTTATCCGTTATCGTGGCAAGGGTGGTTGCCCTGAATTAAAGAACATTCGTGCCTCTAACTATGTAGATTTAGGCTGGCAAACTGATAAACGCACTGGTCGTATCATTGTCATGAACTGCATTGATAACTTAGTAAAAGGTGCTGCAGGCCAAGCTGTTCAAAACATGAATGTTATGTTTGGCATTGATGAAACTGCAGGTTTGAGAGCTTTGCCTATTGTGCCATAATAAGATTAATAAGTATATATTACGTCAAATCGAATATAAACCTGGAAGACGAGGAAAAACTAGGAGATGAAGCGGTAGGTACGTTGAGCAAGTCGACGACGTTTTGACGAAGTATTACAGGAATTAGATTCGATTCGTGGAGGTTTATATGATTAAGTTAGAAAATGGTTGGAATACATCAGTTCCAGGCTTTGAAGCTGGTGCAGCAATGGCTGGTGTGAAAAAAGAAGGTCGTTATGACGTTTCTGTAATTTTCAGTACTGTACCTGCTGCGTGTGGCGCTGTATTTACTCAAAATAAATTCTGTGCTTCTCCTGTATTGTTAGACCGTGAGGTAAACAAAGGCGGATATGCTCAAGCTATTGTAGCTAATAGCGGTTGTGCTAATGCTTGCACAGGTGTAAAAGGCTATGAGGATGCTAAGGCTATGCAGGCTCATACTGCAGAAGCTTTAGGTATTAAACCTGAAGAAGTATTTGTTTGCTCTACAGGTGTTATCGGTGCTTTCATGCCTATGGATCGCATTTTGAAGGGTATTGATGATGCTGTAGAAGTAATGGATGAAAATGGTGGCGAGATTGCGGCAAAAGGCATCCAAACTACTGATACTGTAATCAAACATACAGCTTATGAAGGTATTGTAGGCGGTAAGAAGGTTACTTTTGGTGGTATTGCAAAAGGCGCTGGCATGATTCATCCCAATATGGCAACTATGCTGACCTTTATTACTACAGATGCAGCAATTGCTCCTGATGTACTGAAAAGAGCTGTAAAGAAGGCTGCAGATTTATCCTTCAATATGGTTGTTGTTGATGGTGATACTAGCACCAACGATACCATGATTGTTTTGGCAAATGGTTTAGCTGAGAACGAAATTATTCTTTCTGAAGACCATCCTGATTATCCTGCTTTCTTTGAAATGCTGTTAGCATGTGCTTCTGATTTGTCTCGCATGATTGCTAAAGATGGTGAGGGCGCAACAAAATTCTTAGAGGTTAATGTTATAGGCGCAAAAGACTTTGCTGATGCAAAGAAAGCTGCTATGGCAATTGCTAAATCTCCTTTGGTAAAAACCGCTATTTTCGGTGAAGATGCTAACTGGGGCCGTATCACTTGTGCTGCTGGCTATAGTGGTGCAGATTTAGACCCTGAGAAGGCTAGCCTGGTAGTTGGTGGTGTTTGCTTATTTGAAAATGGCTTGAACAAGAATGTTTCTGATGAGGTTATGGAACCAATCATGGCTCAAAAAGAAATTTCTTTAACCATGGATTTAGCTGTTGGCGAAGCAAAAGCAACTGTTTGGACCTGCGATTTCTCCTACGACTATGTAAAGATTAATGGTGATTATCGTACCTAATGCAAAAGCTAGGTATCATATATAAATATTTAATATTTTGTAAATAATTATTTAGGAGGATATAAAATGGAAATTAACAATAATGAAGTAGCAATTTTAACTGAAGCTATTCCTTATCTCCGTGAATTTAAAGATAAAACCATCGTAGTAAAATATGGTGGTAATGCGATGCTAAACGATGAGCTGAAAAACAAGGTTCTGCAAGATATCGTATTCCTGCAATCTGCTGGTATGCGTCCGGTAGTTGTTCATGGCGGTGGCCCTGAAATTACTCGCATGTTGGCACAAGCTGGCAAAAAGAGCCAATTTGTTAGCGGTTTACGTGTAACTGACGCTGAGTCAGTTGGCATTGCAGAAATGGCTTTAGTTGGTAAAATCAATACTGACTTAGTTGCTCGTTTGAATACTCTGGGTGGCCAGGCAGTTGGCTTGAATGGTAAAGATGCAAAACTGATTCAAGCTAAAAAACATTTAGCTGATGTTTATGAAAATGGTGAGGTTAACCTGGTAGATATTGGCTATGTTGGTAATGTTGATAAGATTAACACTGGTTTAATCAATACTTTGCTGGATGCTGGCTTTATTCCTGTTATTGCTCCGACTGGTGTAGGCGAAGCAGGCGAGACCTACAACATTAATGCTGATAGCGTTGCTGGTGAAATTGCTGGTGCTTTAAAAGCTGAAAAACTGTTAGTTTTAACTGACGTTAAAGGTATTTATTCTGATTATCGTGATGAAGATAGCTTTATCTCTACTTTATCCTTTGAAAAAGCTCAAGAACTGATTATTCGTGGTAAAATTGACGGCGGCATGATTCCTAAAGTTCGTGCTTGCATTACTGCTTTAAGTGGTGGTGCTAAGAAAACTCATATTATTGATGGTCGTGAAGAGCATACCATTCTTATGGAAATCTTCAGTGATGATGGCGTAGGTACTGAAGTAGTTAAATAATGAGCTTACGCCTCCAATGGTGATAGCTTCCCAAAGGATGCGCAACTATTACATAGAAAAGAGGATAATTTAATGTTAAGACAAGAAGCTATTGATACAGCTGAAAAATATTATTTGCCAGTATTTGGCAGATTGCCTTTAGTTTTAGACCATGGTCAAGGCTGTAAGGTTTATGATATGGACGGCAGAGAATTTATCGATTGCTTAGATGGTATTGCTGTTAACTGTTTAGGTTACAACCATCCTGTGATTGTTAAAGCCGTTTCTGAGCAAGCTGCTAAATTAATGCATTGCTCCAATATTTTCTATACTGAAATCCAAGCTAAAGCAGTTCGTGTTATCAGTGAAATTACCGGCATGGATAGAATTTTCCTGACTAACTCCGGTGCTGAATCTAACGAAGGTGCATTGAAGTTGGCTCGTAAATATGGTCATCAAAAAGGTGGCGATAAAAAATATCGTATTATTACTGCTAAGATGTCCTTCCATGGTCGTACCATGGCTACCTTGACTGCTACTGGTCAACCCCATTATCAAGAGGGTTATGGACCATTACCCGCTGGCTACGATTATATTCCCTATGGTGATATTGAAGCTTTAGAAGCAGCTATGGGTGAAGATGTATGCGGTTTATTGCTGGAGCCTATTCAAGGTGAAGGCGGTGTACATGTACCTTCCCAAGCTTATATTGAGAAAGCTCGCGAACTGTGTGATAAATATGATGCCCTGTTGATTTTTGATGAAATTCAAACTGGCGTAGGTCGTACTGGTGCTTGGTTTGAATATATGAATACTGGCGTTAAACCCGATGTATTAACCTTTGCTAAAGGTATCGGTGGTGGCTTCCCCATGGGTGGTTTTGCTGTACCTGAAAAATTAGCTCATGTATTTGCGCCTGGTGACCATGGTGGTACCTTTGGTGGTAATGCTTTGGCTTGTTCTGTTGCTTATGCAGTAGT
>JAKSOK010000005.1 GCA_024405615.1 Phascolarctobacterium sp. | reverse complement strand
TTAGGCGGAAGTAATGATATAAACATTGAAACTCGGGAAAGTTTTGCAGCCAATGGGTTAAGTCATCTTTTATCCGTATCTGGAACGCATCTGCTTTTGCTAGCTTCCTTTTTTAAGATACTTCTTACTGGTATAAAAAATCGTTGGCATAATATTATTTTACTTTTGTTATTGGCTTTTTATGCCTGTATTTGTGGCTTAAGACCACCTATATTGAGAGCTTTAGGGATGTTTACCATGTTATTATGGGGAGAGGGACAAAAGGCTGACAAAGGGAGAATTATATGTTTTCTTTGTCTTATTTTTGTCATTTGCAATCCTGTTTGCATCTTGGATTTAGGCTTTCAGCTTTCTTTTGGTGCTGCCGCAGGTTTGCTATGGCTTTTAGAACCATTAAAAAGAAAATTGGGTAAAATAATAAATGGTTGCGACAGTGTTAAAGAAGGGGTTGCAGTAACCTTAGCAGCACAACTTGCTACCTTGCCAATTTTGGTAGGAAACTTTTATGTACTATCTTTAATTTCTGTTTTTAGTAATTTGTTATTAGTGCCGATTTTAGAGACAGCTACCATATTAACTATATCAGGTTTGCTAATAAGCTTTGCATTTGCTTTACTAGGTCAAGTAAGTTTAAGTTGTGCGGCTTGGTTTGTTGAACAGGCTTTAAAGCTTGCACAGATTTTACAAACCTTACCTTTTAGTAATCTTGTCGTTGGAGAATTACCGCTGTTTTGTGCTGTTTTTTATTATGCTGTTATTTTTTCTTGCCTGGATTTGGGCGTTTTCCAAAGTCTGAATAATTTACAAAAACGTATTTTTATGGGAGTAGGGAGCTTCATTATAGTTTGCTGTCTAATCATCAAGCAATACCTTACAGGGCCAATGACTATATATTTTGTAGATGTGGGACAAGGAGATAGTGCAGTAATAATCACCCCTTCAAAGAAAGTTGCCGTTATTGATACTGGCGGTTTAAAGAACTTTGATACTGGGGCTAGAATATTAGTTCCTCTTCTGCGAAGTCAGGGTATAGGAAAAGTCGATATGTTGTTTATAAGTCACGGAGATTTTGATCATATAGGTGGGGGAGCTGGTTTGGCTAGGAATATGCCCATAGATTCAATCGTCTTACCCAAAGAAGAATTTCGAGAGGATGAAATTATAACGATTAATAAGCTGCTTAGAAATTTTGCTAAAAGCAAAGTTATATATGCAAATAATGGCCAAAGCTATGAGCTTGGTGGAGTGGTGATTAAAGTAATCGCCGCTTTAGAGGGTATGGGAAATGATGGGAGCAGTATTATTGAAGTTGAAGATCAGAAAACAAAATATAAAGCACTATTTACTGGAGATATGAGTAGCAAGAGTGAAGAAAAGTTAATGCCTTTAGGAAATTATGATATTTTGAAGGTTGCGCATCATGGAGCTAAAAGTAGTAGTGGAGAAGAATTTCTACAACAGATACAACCTAAACTGGCAGTTATATCTTGCGGTTATAAGAACTTATATGGACATCCTCATAGAGACACATTGGCGAGATTAAATCATTTAGATTGTAATGTATTACGTACAGATATTAACGGCTGTATTCAGGTACAATTTGAAGATGATGGAATTAAAGTAAAGAGGTGGAGAAAAACTAATGCATAAAAGCATAATAATATTGCACAAGAAAAATATATTGGCTATAATAGGAATTAGAAATTTATCGCATGTTTAAGGATTATTATGACTACTTATAAACCTGAAGAACTGTTAAAAAAACTTAATAAGCGCGATTCTTTACAGGAACGCATAATTCTTGTTTATGGTGAAGATTCCTATTATCGTCAACGCATTAATAGTGCTATTGCTAATTTTGTCTACGGTGATACTCCTGAAGAGGATAGGGAGATTACTGTTTTTGAAAAGGATACTAACCTTGGAGAACTAGAGGGCGTTATTAATAGCTATCCTTTTTTTAGTGGTAGTTCTTTAGTTGTTCTCAAGGATGAAAAATTACTTGGTAAGGCAGAAAGTGAAAATGTAAAAAAGCAACAGGAACGCTTAGGAAAAATTCTTAGTGATATTCCTGAATACTGTACTGTATTTATTAGTGCTGTAAAATTAGATGGAAGGACTAAATTTGCCAAGGATTTAATTAAACAAGCAGCTGCTTGTAGCTGTGAGCCTATTAAAGTTTATAATTTGGGTGATTGGCTGAATGAAAAAGCTGAAGAATTAGGTGGCAGCTTGGATAGGAATGCACAAGAATGCATTATGGAATACTTGGAACCTTTAGAGGTCGCTCCTTTACAGCTTTTGGAACAGGAGCTGGAAAAGTTAGCAGTTTATGCAGGGGAGAGAAAGCGTTGGACTCAAAAGGATGTTGAAGAAATATTTGCATCCTTGCCTGAGGTAGGTAGTTTTGCGCTAAGTAATGCTGTAGCCGAACATAAATTGATAGCTGCTTTAGAAATTTTAGCTGCGGAAGAGAAAAAGGGAACGGCAATAATAAAATTATGTGGTGGTCTTATGTTCCAACTACGTAAGATGCTACAAATAAAAGAGCTGCAAGAGGAACACTATAACCCCAAGCAAATAGGTGAGGCTATGGGGATTCGTTTTAGTGGTATATTAAATCGTAATATTGCCCAATGTCGCAAGTTTACTTATGGTGAGCTGCAGGATGCTTTATTAGCCATGGCTCAGCTAAATATTGATTTGCGTTCTGGAGGTAGGCAGTATTCAAAATTAAAAGAGATTCTTGTTAGATTACTAAATCCTAGAGGGTAATACTATAGCGAATTTGTTTTTCTGTACTAGACATTATTTTTTATATTTGCTATAATAATATGTACAGATGTCAAGGAGGACTTTTGGATCAGGGAATTGAATACCCTTTTTCAGAAAGTCCTTTTTTGCTATGATTTAGGTTAGGGAGAAACTTAAATTATAGCGTATATTGTTTTTTCTCGTGGGAGTATTTAGAAAGGAGCGCAGTGACCTCACTGCAGTGTTATGAACACAAAAGACCTACTTTACACCATTAAACCCGAACAACATAATGAGAAGGAATTAACAGAATTACTACAAAACCATCCAGAGATTCAATTTGTTTCTTTGATGGGTGTTGATTTTGCTGGTAATGATACTGATGAAAAGATTCCTGTTAAAATTTTCTTAGAGGACATGGATGCATTCCTGAACGGAAGCGCAGCTCAAACTGATGGTTCTTCTGTAGTTTTACCTGGTATTGCTAGCTTAAATGATGCTCGTGTTGATATGGTAGTTGATAAAGATGTTAACTGGTTTGTTGACTATAACTTTGAGCATTTTGATGATAACGGTCGCATGGTAGGTACCTTAAGAATTCCTTGCTTCTTGTTGCATAATGAGGAGTTTGTATGTAGCCGTTCCATCTTAAAGAATACACTGAATTATTTAGAAAAAGAAATCATGGATCTTTTTGCTAAGCATAAGGTTATTCCCGGCTTGGAGCATATTGATCCAGACCAAATAGACCATTTAGTTTTTACAAGTGCTACTGAATTGGAGTTTTGGGTAAAATCTCCTACCGAGGTTACTTCTTTAGAAGCTTTGTCTTCTTCCCAAATCATGCAAGAGCAATATTGGCAACGTACCCGTGGTAATGTTCGTACAGCTTTAGAGCAAACTATTGAAATGCTTGATTTGTACGGCTTGGAACCAGAAATGGGCCATAAAGAATGTGGTGGCGTTAAAGGCCAAATTGATGCAAGTGGTCATATGACTCATGTTAATGAGCAATTAGAGGTGGATTGGAAATTTGCTAGTGGCATTCAACCTGGAGACAATGAACTGCTTGCTCGTACAGTAGTTAAAGAAGTTTTCCGTATGAATGGTTTAGAGGTTTCTTTCCAAGCTAAACCTATTCCTGGTGTTGCAGGCAGCGGTGAACATACTCATGTTGGCATGGCTGTTAAGATGAAAAACGGCAAGCTGATTAACCTGTTTAGCCCCAAAGATATGCAAAAGGATTTCCTTTCTGCAATTGGCTATGGTGCCTTAATGGGCATGTTGAAGAATTACGAAGTAACAAATCCTTTTGTAAGTTGTACTATGGACTCTCTGAATCGTTTAAAACCTGGCTTCGAAGCTCCTGTATGTATCGTAACATCCTTAGGCTTAAGCCCAGAGAATCCTTCTAGAAATAGAACTATCCTTGCTGGTTTGATTCGTGACTTGACAAGTCCCATGGCAACTCGTGTTGAAATGCGTTCTCCTAACCCTTATACCAATACCTATATTGCTACTGCAGCCTTTTACCTGTGCTGCTTAGACGGCATTAAAGCTTGCGTAGAGTCTGGTAAAACTCTTAAAGAAATGGAAGCAGAAATTTCCAAGAAAGCGGGAGATCCGGGATTCTATTTAGAAGAAGAGCGTCAATATCGTACTGAAGATGATGTTTTTGAAGATT
Organism: Phascolarctobacterium sp.; assembly: GCA_024405615.1. Lineage (GTDB taxonomy): Bacteria > Bacillota > Negativicutes > Acidaminococcales > Acidaminococcaceae > Phascolarctobacterium_A. Next base: position 20,901 of record JAKSOK010000005.1, on the reverse strand, counting down.
TCACTGAAGAAGAACGTGCTAGACTGTTTGGTGAACCTCCTGCTACTGTTTGGGAAAACCTTTGCGCCTTTGAAAAATATCCAGAGAAGGTTAGTGTATTAACAGCAGGTAATATTCTTAAACCTGAATTCATTGCGTCCTTCAAAGAAGGTGCTTTGATTCGCTGGAAGACTGAGCTACAATCTCGTCTGTTGCCTGAATGTGCTCAAACCGTTTCTTCCATGAAACGTTTGCATACTGCAGATACCTGTTCCGACTGGGATTTGTCTATGTGGGCTAAAGTTAATACTTTGCGTGCGAAATTGGCAAAGGACTCCTTCGCTAAGAAGAGTCTCTTGACTCGTATGCGCCAAGCTTTAACAGAAGGTAATTACGATATGGTTTCCAAATTAATGTTGGAAATTTGTGCTACTCTTGATGAATTAAAACAAGAATATCGTGTATATCAACAAAATATTATAGATTAATTACTCTTTATAATATTTTAAAAATGTTATAAACGTTTAACTATTAACGCGCTTAAGAAATTAGGCGCGTTTTTATTTTAGATTTTTACTGGATAACTGTAGCTAATTTCAGTTTAATTGCAAAAAAAAATCTAATTTTTGATTATTTTCTTAAAAAAATAGCCTTAAAACTGCTGAAAAACTATTGACATATATAGTATAATATATATGGGTAGATTTTTACCCTTTTTGAGATTTGTCCAATTAGTATCGAGGTAACCATGAAACACAAGCAAAATGCACTTTTAACGAAATTTAAAAATTATCTTTCTAGAGATATTTTTGGAAAGAGTTCACAATTTAATAAAGCTGTATTAGGACTTGTTTTTGCTATGGGTTTTGCTGGCGTGAGTCTGAATGTTGAGGCTGCCAATAGTAGCATTGTTAAAGTTAACGGTGGTACCACTGTTGTTACTAATGGTAATGTTCATAATATTTACGCTGACAAAGTAAGTCTTGATAGTGCTGTTGCAATAAATCATTTTAAAGATTTCCGATTATCTGCTAATGAGATTGCTAATTTGCATTTTAAATCTGTTCTAGGTATTAATGAGGCAAATACACTGCTTAACTTTGTCGACTCCAAAATTGACATAGCTGGTACTGTAAATGCTATTAAAGGTGGCCAAATTGGTGGTAATCTTTATTTCATTTCTTCTCAAGGGATGGTTGTTGGCAGAACTGGTGTGATTAATGCTGGTAGTTTAAATGTTATAACACCTGTGCAAAAGGATTACGATAAATTAGCAAAAGAAGGTAACCTGTTTAATGGTAAATCCATGCTAAACAAAATCACAAAGCAGGAATTTGCTATTAACCCTCAAGGTACAATTGTAATTCAAGGTAAAGTTAATACTACTGATGGCATTAATGTGAAGGCTAATACCATAGAAATGTATGGTGAGTCTAATAATAAAGCTGTTTTAAAAACAGGTATTGTGGATTTTACTGATTTAGTAAATGTTACAGATGCTAATGGCAACGTTGTTGTTGATGCTGATTTAGGTAAAGACCTAAAAGCTACTTTGACTGGCAGTGGAGACATTATTTTAGAGGCTGTTGAAAGCAATGCCAGAATCACTATGGGACAAGGTGTTGAAATTGCTTCTGCTGGTGATGTAAAAGGTAATGCTGAGAATGTTTCTCTGGCTTCTGATATAAAAGCTTCGAAGAATGTAGAATTTACTTCCGCCAATGCAATTGTAAATAATGGCGTTTTAGAAGCAGACGAGAAGGTTAAACTTACTGCAGGAACTACTTTAGATAATAATGGTAAGGTTTATGCAGATAAAGACATTGCCTTAAAGGCTGAAACTGATTTGCACAACAATGGCATTGTTAGTGCTGCTAATGATGTGGAGTTAACAGCTGGGGGTAATGTTGATAATAATAGAACTGTTGATGCGGGTAATAATATAACAATTATTGCAGGCAAAAATGTTAATAATAACGGTACTTTAACTGCAGGTAAAGATATTAATATTACTGCGGATGTAGATTATATTAATAACTCTATTATTGATGCAGGTAATGATATTGCCATCAAAGCTAACAATTCCATGGTTTGCAATGGTATGTGGACCGCTGGTAATGATATGATATTGGCTGCAGAGAAAGATTTGACGATTAACGCAGATCTTTTTGTAGAAGGAAGTATTTATATTTCTGCAGAAAGCATTAGAGTGTATGCAGATATTTCTGCTGAGGAAGATGCCAATCTGCTTGCTGGTAAAGAATTGCTAAATGATCGCACCATAGAAGCTGGTAATAATGCTGTATTGAGCTCTGGTGGTACTATGGAAAATAATGGTGCTATCACTGCTTCTGGTAATATTAGTTTAGCAGCAGAGGAGAAACTAACTAATAATGGTGATTTGACTGCTAATGGCAGTGTTGCCTTAACAAGTGAAGGTTCTTTAAATAATGCAGGTAGTATTAAAGCCGATAAGGATGTAACCCTTGATGCTGGAGATAGCTTGACTAACAATGGCGCAGTAGATGGTAAAGGTGAGGTTGCACTTAAGGCAAATAACGGCTTAGTAAATAATGCGAAGCTAAATTCCGGTAATGGCCTGTCCATAACTTCTATACTTGGCTATATTATTAACCGTGGTGCTGTAATTTCATCTAAAAATATCACTATCAGTGCTAAAAAAGATGTTAGTATTATTGCTGATGTAACTGCAAATGACTCTGTAGCGTTAGTATCCACCTTTGGTAATGTTAATACTGGCGATACAATGCAGTCTGTTTCTGTTATGTCTTTGAATGATTCTGTTGAAGTTAAGGCTTACGAAAGTGTTGCTTTATACAATGTCGCTGCTAAAAATGACGTAAGTATGCTGTCCTCCTTTGGTGATGTGAGCGTTAACGATGTTAGCTCACAAAACGGTAATGTTGAGGTTAAGGCGCAAAAGAACATTTCCTTTAGTCAGATTTCTTCTAAAGCTAAGGTAAGCATGGCTTCATCTAGCGGTAATATTACTGGTAAAAAGCTGGATGCTCCTGCTAATGAACTTTTATCATCCACTGGACAAGTAATAATAGATTTTATCTTTGGTGAGAATGAGAAGGAACCTAACAATCCACCCTATATTGATCATGATTATGAAATAAAGAGACAGCAAGATGAAGCGCGTATTATTTCTGCCATGTACAATAAAGATACGGATAAAGAGAAATTTGGCGAGATGAATCTGGTTTATTATAACCGCTATGATTTATATGAACTAGAACCTTTGCAACCGCCAACAGTTACTGAGGATGGAACAACTATTATAGCTGGAAATAATGCCTTACAGATGTCTGTAGCTGAAGCTGCTGAGAAAAAAGAAGGGCAAAAAACAGAAAATTAAATAATTAAGCATCTTTATGGTTTAGCAACTATGAAGATGCTTTTTTATATTATTTAATAACATAAAAAATAGTTTACGCTCTTGAAGAAATATGATACAATAAATTCGAAGATTTCTGTGCAAAATAGGTGCATCATGTTTAAAGAATTTGTAATGGAAAATAATCCTACTGCATTTTGTCATGCCTCAACTATTATTAAGCTGCGTACAGGAGAATACATGTGTTGCTGGTTCGGTGGCACCCATGAAGGTAATCCTGATGTAGCCATTTATAGTAGCCGTAAAACAGACCTAGGCTGGACTGCACCGCAAAAGCTGGCTGATGGTGTAGAGGCTAATTGGAATCCTGTTCTTTTCTATCGTGAGGATGGAACATTACAGCTTTTCTATAAAGAAGGACAAAAAATAGCGGAGTGGAAGACTTTTACTAGACTTTCAGAAGATGATGGCATAACCTGGAGTGAACCTGTCGAGCTGGTTGCAGGTGATACTTCTGGCGGTAGAGGTCCTGTTAGAAATAAACCCATTAGATTATCCACTGGAAGAATTTTAGCCGGTGGTTCTACGGAGCATGGAATTTGGCAGGCTTTTGCTGACATTAGCGATGATAACTGTTCAAGTTGGCATAAATCTTCAGATATAAAAATAGCTAATCTTGTTTACAGAGAAGGGGAGAAAACTGCAGAAAGTAATATTGCAGTTAGCGCTCAATCCTTTTTTGGCCGAGGCGTTATACAGCCAAGTCTATGGGAGGATGAACAGGGATTAGTTCATATGCTTTTACGTAGCAGTGAAGGTTTTGTCTATCGTAGTGATTCTCACGATAAAGGCTTAAGCTGGAGTAACGCGTATCCATTGACGCTTCCTAATAATAATAGTGGCCTTGATTTAGTTCAGGCTCCTTTTGATGGAGAATTATATTTATTGTGTAATCCTGTTGCTGCTAATTGGGGTGTACGTTCTCCGATGAGCCTTTTTAGGTCTACGGATAATGGTTGCACTTGGGAAAAACTATATGACTTAGCTACGGAGAAAAGCGAATTTTCTTATCCAGCAATTATTGCTGATATGGAAGGTTTAACAATGACTTTCACATGGAAGAGAGAGAATATTGTTTGTTTCCATATTAGTAAAGATGAGCTTAAACCAAGCTCTAAAAATATCCCTTACGTTGTGCCTTATTTATTTTAAAATATATTAAAGAGGAGAGGTAAAAATGAAAAAATTACTCGTATGCATTATGGCAATGCTGACCATGGCTGCTTTAGTTGTAGGCTGTGGCGGTAGCGGCAAAAAAGCTGCTTATCCTGCAGATGGTGACATCACTGTTATCATCCCCAAAGCACCCGGTGGCGGTACTGACGGCTCTGCACGTGGTACTATCAACTTCCTGCAAAAAGAATTGGCTGGCAGCAAATTCACTCCTGTTAACAAACCCGATGGTGGCGGCGTAACCGGTATGGTTGAACTGGCTAATGCTAAACCTGATGGACATACCTTAGGTATGGTTACCGTTGAATTAGCAATGTTCCCTCATCAAGGCAAATGCAAAAACACCTTTGCTGACTACAAAGCAATTTGCGCACCTATCGCTGCTCCTGCTGCATTGATCGTTCCTAAAGAAGCACCCTATAACACTGTTGACGAATTTGTAAAATATGCAAAAGCAAATCCTGGCAAAGTTCAAATGGGTAACTCCGGCGTTGGCGCTATTTGGCACATTGCTGCTCTGTCCTTCGAAGAAAAATTTGGCGTTCAATTCAAACACGTTCCTTATCCTAAAGGAACTGCTGACATTGCAGCTGCATTAGCTGGCAAACACATCGATGCTACTTTAGCTGACCCTGGCGTATTCAAAGGCCAAGTTGAAGCTGGTAAGCTGAAAATCTTAGCTGTTATGGCTGCTCGTCGTAGCGAAATTTTCCCGAACGTTCCTACTTTCAAGGAATTAGGTCATGACATGACCATTCGTGCTTGGGCTGTTTTGGCTGCACCTAAAGATACTCCGAAAGAAAAACTGGACGTTCTGCGTGCTGCTGCTAAGAAAGCTTGCGAAACTAAAGAATTTAAAGAATACTTCAAGAAACAAGGTATCGATCCTACCGGTATCGTTGGTGAAGAAGCAGATAAGATGATGAAGGAAGACCACGAAATGTTTGGTAAATTCCTGAAAATGGCAAAATAATTGCTCTTAAGTGGAGACTATCATGGTCTCCACTTTTTTGTTGCATATAATTATGTTGTTTTTAGAAAAATGTATAAGATTTTCTTAAGTTTAATAATTCATTATTGACTTAGAGCTAGCTATATGTTGTAAAATATACTTAAGTTTTTACTCTTGGAGGTAAACTATGTTTTGTAAATATATGGCAACTTTAGCTGTGCTGCTATCCTTATTCCTAAATGGATGTTCCAATAATGGCCAAGATAGTGGTAGCGATAAAGCTTTGGGAATTTATAATGTGCGCCAAATTGTTGCTGAAAACAATAAGACTTCACGTACGATTATGTGGAATAGCAAAGCTAAGCAGAACGATTATGAACTGGAATTACGTCTACAGGGAGATAAAAAGTTAATCCCGTATAAGGCTAAAGATTATTCCTTTAAAGATGGTAAGGGAGAATATATTCAGTACGGTTCTTTGCTTACGGATCTTAAAGCAGGGGAGAAGTACGAGTATCGTATTAATCAGGGTAAAGCCAAGGGAAGTTGGCATAAGCTGAAGGCTGATAACGGGAAGAGCTTTAAAGCTTTAGTTTATCCGGATACTCAATGCAGTGATTATAGCTTTTGGCATAAAGTTTCCATTCCAGCTTACGAAAGAAACAAGGACGTTGACTTATACTTGCATTTAGGTGATTTAACAGACAACGGCGAGGACAACTACCAATGGGAGCAATGGTTCAAAGGTGTTGAAGGATATAGCGATAGCGTACCTTTTGCACCAACAATAGGTAATCATGAAACCTATAATCTTAAGTGGAAGGTTCGTTATCCTAACGCTTATGTAAAGCTATTTAATTTGCCGGAAAATGGTTTAGAAAAGTATAGACACCAGTTTTATAGCTTTGATTATGGTCCTGTGCATTTCGCCGTTATAGATACTAATGGTGATAAAGAAATGAAGGAAATGCAGCCAACCTTAGAAAAGGAACAGCTAGCCTGGCTGGAAAAGGATTTAGCTAAGTCTAAAGCTAAATGGAAGGTTGTCATGCAGCATAAAGATATTTTGCTTTATAAATTTGCGCCTGATAGTGGTAGAACTCCCCGTTGGGAAACTCATTTTCGGGAACAGAGTAAGGCTTTGATTCCTATTTATGAAAAATATAAAGTAGATGTAGTTTTGTCAGCACATCTTCATACATATAGACGCAGAAAACCTTTATTGAATTTTGAACCAAATCCTCTGGGAATAACCTATATCATGACTGGTATTGCGGGAAATGTTCAGTATGCTAAACTTTGGGAAAATTGGGAGCACGATGCGGCAAGAGCCCCTTATCCTGAGACAATGAACTATCTTACTATGACAGCAGATGAAGGAAAACTGCACTTTGAATGTTTCTTGCCAGATGGCAAAAAAATTGATGAGGTTACCATAACAAAGAAGTAAAAAGCTGTTTTTTAGAGCAAAGTTTACTTTGATTAATGCTTTTGTATAAAAATACACAGGTTGTGCATAAATATGAAAAATATTTTTTCATATTTTGTTTACTTGGACTATGAATTTAGGGAAAATTGGTGTATAATATTCAATTGGAAAACTTTGAATTCCAATACTAAATATTGTTACTAAGTTATCTAAATATATTAACAAGGGAGAAGAAATTATGGCACAAAGAACTGACATTCACAAAGTACTTATTATCGGCTCTGGTCCTATCGTAATTGGTCAAGCTTGCGAGTTCGACTATTCTGGCACTCAAGCCTGCAAAGCATTACGTAGCCTGGGTTATGAAATCGTATTGGTTAACTCCAATCCGGCAACTATCATGACCGACCCTGAAATGGCTGATAAAACCTACATTGAACCCCTGAATGTAGAGCGTTTAGAGCAAATCATCGCTAAGGAGCGTCCGGATGCATTACTGCCCAACTTAGGCGGTCAAAGTGGCTTAAACCTGAGCTCCGAATTATACAAGGCTGGCGTATTAGACAAATACAATGTAAAGGTTATCGGCGTTCAAGTTGATGCTATCGAACGTGGCGAAGACCGCATCGAATTTAAAAACACTATGAACAAGCTGGGTATTGGCATGGCTCGTAGTGAAATCTCCTACAGCGTAGAGGAAGCTTTAGCTATTGCTGATAAACTGGGTTATCCTGTTGTTCTGCGTCCTGCTTATACCATGGGCGGTGCAGGTGGCGGCCTGGTTTACAATAAGGAAGAACTGAAGACCGTTTGCGCACGTGGCCTGCAAGCTTCTCTGATTCACCAAGTTTTGGTTGAAGAATCTATTCTTGGTTGGGAAGAATTGGAATTAGAAGTTGTTCGCGATAAAGACAACAACATGATTACCGTTTGCTTCATTGAAAACGTTGACCCTGTTGGCGTTCATACCGGTGACTCCTTCTGTACTGCTCCTATGCTGACCATTCCTGAGGATGTTCAACAAGAACTGCAACGTCAAGCTTACAAGATTGTAGAACACATTGGCGTTATTGGTGGTACCAACGTACAATTCGCACGTAATCCTAAAGATGGTCGTGTAGTTGTAATCGAAATCAATCCTCGTACCTCCCGTTCCTCCGCACTGGCTTCTAAAGCAACTGGTTTCCCCATCGCTTTAGTATCTGCTAAACTGGCTTCTGGCTTGACCTTGGCTGATTTACCTTGCGGTAAATATGGCACTCTGGACAAATACTATCCGGACGGAGATTATGTAGTAGTTAAATTCGCTCGTTGGGCTTTTGAAAAGTTCAAGGGTGTAGACGATAAATTAGGTACTCAAATGCGCGCTGTAGGCGAAGTAATGAGTATCGGTAAAAACTATAAAGAAGCTTTCCAAAAAGCTATTCGTTCCTTGGAGAAGGGTCGTTATGGCTTAGGTCATGTTAATAACTACGACCAACTGAGCAAGGAAGAACTGTTGAAGCTGTTGGCTTCTACTTCCTCCGAACGTCACTTCATTATGTATGAAGCTCTGCGTAAAGGCGCAACCTTCCAAGAAATTTGGGATATCACCTCTGTAAAAGAATACTTTGTAACCCAAATGAAGGAATTAGTTGAAGAAGAAGAAGCTTTAATGCAATACAAAGGTTCCGTACCTCCTGCTGAAGCTTTGGCTCAAGCTAAGAAAGATGGCTTCGCTGATAAATATCTGAGCCAAATCCTGGAAGTTTCCGAAGACGATATCCGTCATGCACGTGAAGCTATTGGAGTAGAAGAAGCTTGGGACGGCGTACATGTAAGTGGTACTCCTGACAGCGCTTACTACTATTCCACCTACAATGCTGCTGACAATGATAAGGTTTCCGAAAAGAAGAAAATCATGATTCTGGGCGGCGGTCCTAACCGTATCGGCCAAGGTATCGAATTCGACTACTGCTGCGTACATGCTGCTAAGTCCTTGAAGAAACTAGGCTTCGAAACCATTATTGTTAACTGCAACCCTGAAACCGTATCTACTGACTATGATACCTCTGATAAACTGTACTTCGAACCTCTGACTCTGGAAGATGTTCTGAGCATTTATAAGAAAGAAAAACCGGTAGGCGTTATCGCTCAATTCGGTGGTCAAACTCCGCTGAACCTGGCTGCAAAACTGAAGGCTGAAGGCGTTAACATTTTAGGTACTACTCCTGAAGTTATCGACCTGGCAGAAGACCGTGACCAATTCCGTATGGTTATGGATAAACTGGGCATCCCCATGGCAGAATCCGGCATGGCTACCACTGTTGAAGAAGCAATCGAACTGGGTAACAAGATTGGCTATCCTGTAATGGTTCGTCCTTCCTACGTATTAGGTGGTCGTGGCATGGAAGTCGTTCATGATGACGAACAAATGGCAAGCTACATGGCTGCAGCTGTTGGTGTAACTCCTGACCGTCCTATCCTGATTGACCGCTTCCTGTCTGAAGCTCTGGAATGTGAAGCAGATGCTATCGCTGACGGCACTGATGCATTCGTTCCTGCAGTAATGGAACATATCGAATTAGCAGGTATCCACTCCGGCGACTCCGCTTGCATCCTGCCTTCCAAGCACATCAGCGAAGAAAATCTGAAGACTATTAAAGAATATACTCGTAAGATTGCTGTAGAGATGAACGTTGTTGGTTTGATGAACATGCAATATGCTATTGAAAATGGCAAGGTATATGTTCTGGAAGCTAACCCCCGTGCATCCCGTACCGTACCTCTGGTTTCCAAGGTATGCGGCATCTCCATGGTTCCCATTGCAACCGATATCATCACCGGTCAATTAACTGGCCGTAAGTCTCCTGTTCCTGAACTGAAGGAAAAGAACATTCCTTACTATGGCGTTAAGGAAGCTGTATTCCCCTTCAACATGTTCCCTGAAGTTGACCCGATTTTAGGACCTGAAATGCGTTCTACCGGTGAAGTTTTAGGTATGGCTAAGACTGTTGGTGAAGCATTCTTCAAAGCAGAGGAGGGTGCTAAATCTCCGTTACCGCTGAATGGTACTCTGTTGATTTCTGTTAACGATGAAGACAAATACAAAGCTGTTGTTGTTGCTAAAGAATTTATCGATAACGGCTTCAAGATTGTTGCTACCTCTGGTACTGCAGCTGCCATCGAAAAAGCTGGCCTGCCTGTAACTAAGGTTAACAAGGTTAACGAACCTCAACCGAACCTGGCTGATATGATGATCAATGGCGAAGTTAGCCTGATCCTCAACACTCCCGCAGGTAAATCTGCAGCTACTGACGACAGCTACATGCGTAAGAATGCAATCAAACATCGTATTCCTTACCTGACCACTACTGATGCAGCTAAGGCAGCAGCTAATGGCGTTTACGAAACCCTGAAGAATGGTCAAAGCGAAGTTTTGAGCCTGCAAGAATGGCATGAAATGATTACCGATAAAGAATAATATATTGCCAAACTAGAACCGTCACTTTGGTGACGGTTCTTTTATTTGTGAGAATGAGCTACATTTATATCAGAAAAATTTTTGCTCTCGAAAAATTGGACACCATAGAGCTTGATTAGTGAATTTACTTGTCTTTTAGGCTGTAAAATTGTAAAATATAGATAGTTGATTTTATTAAGCTATGTATGAGGTGAAATTATGGCTATAGAGCGTGTACGTGAGTATTTTAAACAATTTGGTATTGAAAATAAAATTTTAGAGTTTTCTGTATCTAGTGCAACTGTACAACTAGCTGCAGAAGCTTTAGGCTGTGAGGAAGCACGTATTGCAAAGACTTTATCCTTTAAGCTAAATGACGGTACTCCCATTCTTATCGTTACCGCTGGTGATGCAAAAGTAGATAATGCTCGTTTTAAAGAATTCTTTGGCTGCAAGGCTAAAATGATCGCACCTGCTGAAGTTGAAGCATTAATTGGACATGCCATTGGTGGTGTTTGTCCTTTTGGTATCAACGAAAATGTTAAGGTATATTTAGATATTTCCCTTAATAGATTTAAGAAGTTTTTCCCTGCCTGCGGTAGTGATAATAGCGCGATTGGTTTGTCTTCCGCTGAGTTAGAGAAATACGCACAAAATGTACAAGGTTGGTATGACCTTTGCAAAGACTGGAAAGTTCAAGAGCAGTTTGAACATAAATATGTTAAGACTGGCAAAAAGCTTGGCGTATTAGGTGGTCTTGGACCAGCTGCTTCTGCTGAATTTATGCGTCAGATAGCTGTTAAGGCTCCCGTTAATACGGATCAGGAGCATGCGGTAGTATACTTAATTGATGATTGCGAGATTCCTGATAGAACTACGGCTATATTTGGCCAGGGAGAAAGCCCGTTGCCGAAGCTTAAAGAAGATTTGCTTAAATTATGCAGTTTAGGCGTGGATGTGTTAGCTGTTCCTTGCAATACGGCTCATTTCTTTATTGATCAATTTAAGGATGAATTACCAGTACCACTGGTGCATATTATTGAAGAAACCGTATTAGCGGCGCAAAAGAAATCTCCTGAAGGTGCGTGGATGTTGTCTACTACAGGTACGCGTAAGACAGGACTTTATCAAAAATGTGCTGAAAAGCATGGTTTTAAAATCTACTTACCCAATGATACCCAGGCTGAACGTATCATGCAGTCTATAGTATATGTTAAAGCTGCGCAATTTGATAAAGCTGGTAAGCTTGTCAAAGAGGTTGTGGAAGAGCTTTGGGCTGAAAGAGACTTGCCGGTTATGACTGCTTGTACTGAAATTCCCTTAGGGTATGATGCTTCTGGTTTACCTCAGGATAAAGCAGTTTCCAGCTTAGGGGCTTTAAGTGATGCTGTTTTGAAGGTTTTATACAAGGAAATTTAGTAGGGTGGCACTATGAATGATAGATTAAGACTGGTTGCTTTGGGAGAGCAACCTGCAGACTTAATTTTAAAGAATGGCAAGATAGTAGATGTTTTTACAGAGTCAGTTTTTGAAGGTGATGTAGCTATTGTTGATGGTTATATTGCGGCTGTAGGCAGCTATGACAATGCTAAGGAAATTATTGATGTACAAGGACAATATATAGCTCCTGGTCTAATTAATGCTCATTGTCATGTAGAAAGCTCCATGGCAACTCCGGAAGCTTATGTTAAAGAAGAATTGCGTTGGGGTGTAACAACGCTCATTACCGACCCTCATGAAATAGCTAATGTCATGGGTACGGATGGTATCCATTATATGCTGCAAGCGGGTAGTCATATGCCTATTAACTACTATGTGGAGGCACCTAGCTGCGTACCTGCTACACCTTTTGAACATTCTGGCTGCATCATGCATGCTGCAGAGATGGCTGAGCTGCTCAGCGATGCAGGTGTCTTGGGCCTAGGTGAAATGATGAACGTGCCCGGTGTTTTAATGGGTGATGCTGAGGTTATGAAGAAACTCAAAACCTATCAGGAGGCAGGTCGCGTTATAGATGGTCATGCTCCCTGCGTTACCGGCAAGCAATTACAGGGCTATATTAGTGCTGGTATTGACACGGACCATGAAAGCATTAGCTGGGATGAGGCTAAGGAAAAGCTGCGTAGTGGTCTAGCGGTTTTAGTGCGCGAGGGTAGCGCATGTCATAATTTGAAGGCTATTATCGAAGGCGCAGTTAAGGAAAATGCTGCTACCAGTAGAATGGCTTTTTGTACGGATGATAAGCATTTAGCAGATATTAAAAATGAAGGAACCATCCGTCATAGCATTCAATTAGCTTCTGAATTGGGCATGAAGGTAGAGAAGGCGATTGCCATCGGTAGTTTGAATGCTGCTAGAATCTATGGACTGAAGGATTTAGGCGCAGTTGCTACAGGTTATCAGGCTGATTTAGTTGTATTTAATAATTTGGAGGAGCTTATCCCTAGCTATGTCTTCCATAAAGGGCAAGATGCTTGGAAGCTGGCTATTAAAGAAACCTGGATTGAACCTGGGAAAATGCTTAGAGGTAGTGTCAACATTGGCGGAGAAATAACTGCTGCCAGCTTTGGCTTAGAACATTTTGACGCGGATAAAACCTACTCAGTTATTGAAATGGTTCCTGGCGAGATTTACACTGAGCGTGGTGCGATTTCGGGTGCTGATATTCCGTCTGCTTTAGCTAAGAACGAATTGTGCCTCATTGCTGTGGTTGAGCGCCATCATGCTACAGGCAATATTGGCTTAGGATTGATTCGCGGTTATGGCATTAGAAATGGTGCTGCGGCAACTACTGTAGGCCATGATTCTCATAATCTTCTAGTAGTTGGTACCAACCCCGAAAATATGGTTGTTGCAGTTCACGCCTTGCAAATGTGCCAAGGTGGTTATACCTTAGTAGAAAATGGCGAGGTTGTAGACACATTACCTTTGGATATTTGTGGCTTAATGAGCTCAATTGCCGGGGATATTTTAAGCGAAAAGCTAGAGAAAATCTCTAATAGAGCGTATGCTATGGGAGTAAGTCCCTGGTTTGATCCTTTTATCTCTTTAAGCTTTATGGCCTTACCAGTAATACCTAAATTACGTATCACAGATATTGGCTTATTTGATGCAGAAAATTTCAAATTTATTAGCTAAAAGTTATATAAAACTGTAAATTTTCTTACAAAAGTGTTGACATATGTTGAGCATTATGGTAAACTATTCGAGTAACAAAGTAGGAGCCACTCGCTTCTCACCTTGCGGCCATAGCTCGACAGGGTTGGATACGACTTATCAACGCGGGTGGATTTTGTCCATCCGCGTTTTTCCTTATATGTTACATCTTTAATTAAGCTCGAAATGAGCCTGGAGGTGAATTGTTATTAGTAAAGAAAGCTTGCGTATTAACGAAGAAATTCGTGCGCGTGAAGTCCGCGTTATTACCGACGGTGGTGAACAACTCGGTATTATGTCTGCCCGTGAAGCCTATGCTATTGCTGTCGAAAGACATTTAGACTTGGTGGAAATTGCTCCGACTGCAAAACCCCCTGTTTGCAAAATCATGGATTTCGGCAAGTATCGCTACGAGCAACAAAAACGTGAAAAAGAAGCTCGTAAAAAGCAAAAAACCTTCGATATTAAAGAAGTTAAACTTCGTCCCGGCATCGAGGACCATGACTTTGGTGTTAAACTGAAAGCTGCTCAACGTTTCCTGGAAGATGGTGACAAAGTAAAAGTAACCATCATGTTCCGTGGTCGTGAATTGAGCCACCCTGAACTGGGTGAAACCCTGCTGACTCGTATGGCAGGAGAGCTGAAAGAAACCGCTGTTGTTGAAAGAGTGCCAAAATTAGAAGGCAAAAACATGATTATGATTGTTGCGCCTAAACCTAACAAATAAGAGGAGGAACTTACAATGCCTAAGATGAAAACCCGTAGAGCTGCTGCAAAGCGCTTTAAGAAAACCGCTTCTGGTGAATTCAAACATTTTAAAAACTTCCATAGCCATATCCTGGAACACAAATCTCCTGCTCGTAAGAGAAATCTGCGTAAAGCAGCTTTAGTTCACAAGACTGATAAAGAGCATGTAGCTAAGATGCTCCCGTATGCATAAGCAAGAGATTAAAGGAGGAATTTAAACCATGGCAAGAATTAAAGTTGGCGTTACCGCTCATCGTCGTCATAAACACATTCTCGCTTTAGCTAAAGGCTATCGCGGTTCTCGTTCTAAACAATTCAAAAAAGCAAACGAAGTCGTAATGAAAGGCTTAATGTACGCTCGTCGCGACCGTCGCGCTAAGAAACGTACTTATCGTCGTTTGTGGATTGCTCGTATCAACGCAGCAACCCGTATGAACGGTCTGTCCTACAGCCGTTTTATCGCTGGCCTGAACAAAGCTGGTATCTCCCTGAACCGTAAGGTTATGGCTGATATGGCTATCTATGATGCAGCTGCATTTGCAAAATTAGTAGAAGCTGCTAAGGCTGCTCTGTAATTAGAGAATTAAAGGGATCTTCGCAAGAAGGTCCCTTTTTTTAAGGATAAAAATAATGGAAATTACCAGTGTGAACAATGCTTTAGTAAAGGCTACAGCTGAATTAAAGCAGAAAAAATATAGACAGGAACGCCAATTGTTTTTAGCAGAAGGCTTGCGTACGGTAGAGGAGGCCATTGGATCTAATACTGTGATACAGCTTTTCTATACTGCTATTGAGGATGAGCGTACTCGCGCAGTTTTGGAAACAGCTGCTGAGAAAGGGTTAGAGCTTTATTGCGTTTCTGAAAATGTCATGAAGAAAATCTCTGATACAGATTCGCCTCAAGGCATTGTAGCAGTTTGTAAAATGCAGAATATGAAGCTGGAAAATCTTTTTGCCAAGGGTGAAATGCTATTAGTTTTGGATAGAGTTGGAGACCCGGGCAATGTAGGAACTATGCTCCGTACGGCAGATGCTGCAGGTATTGGAGGTATTGTTCTGTTAAAAGGCTGCGTAGATATTTATGCTCCTAAAACTGTACGCTCCACCATGGGGTCTTTGTTCCATATCCCCGTGTTTGCTGGTGCTGATGAAGCTTTGTTTATCAAGGCTGCCAAACGTGCAGGCTATGAACTATTAGTTACGACACTTGAAGGTGCTGATAATCTGTATAAAGCAGATTTACGTGGCAGAATTGCCTTTGTTATGGGCAATGAGGCTAATGGTGTTACCAGCACTTTACTGCAGGAAGCAGATAAGCGTGTTTACATTCCCATGCAAGGAAGGGCAGAATCCCTAAATGTGGCCATAGCTGCAGGTGTGGTCATGTTCGAGGCTTTACGTAGAAGGATTAAATAATAATTAGAAAAATAAAAGGCCATCTGATATATTAGTCAGATGGCCTTTTTACATTCATCCGTGGGAAGCAGTAACGAATTACATAATGAAGCCCATTACTACGTACAGAGCAACGGAAACTACTGCGAAGCAGATTGCGTAGGGTAGTTGAGTTTTTACGTGGTCCATGATGTTGCAGCCGGTGGTTGCACAGGACATGATGGTGGTATCGGAAATGGGAGAGGAGTGGTCGCCGAAAATAGCGCCGCCGAACATTGCGCCTGCGGTAAGAGGAACGCTAACGCCCATTTGCAGAGCCATAGGAATAGCAATTAAGCCCATAATAGGCATGGTGCCCATGGAGGTACCAGTCGCGAAGGACAGGATCATAGCCATGATGAAGGTCAAAGCCGGCAGCAGACCAGGACTCAGGAAGTTCATGAAGATGCTAGACAGGTAGTGGCCGGTGTCAAGTTGTTTTACCAGGGGTCCCATAGCGAAAGCCAAGGTCAGAACAACGACGATGGACAACATGGAGGACATACCCTTGATGAACTCGGAAGTGAGTTTTTCTAGGGTGAATACTTTTTCTACTAAGCATACCAGGCAGATGGATGCAGCAGAGAACATGCAGCCCCACAGCAGAGCTTGCATACCAGCGCCTTTAGTAGGATTGCCTTTACCGGTTACATACAGAACGCCGAGAATACCAACGATCATAACAACCATGGGGATAACCATGTTCCAAGCGTTAGGTTTAGCGCCGCTTGCAACTTCAACAGTTACATTGCCGCCATCGTTAACGGTGGAATTAGGATCATCCAATTCGCCAGTAGCGTCAACGCGTTCTTCAGCTTGCTTCATAGCGCCGAAATCAACGGGCAGGAAGCAGGATGCCAGAGCAAAGAGAACTGCGATCATGCAGTAGAAGTTCAGAGGAATGGATTGGAACAGCACGGTGATAGCTTGATCTTTCGGTACACCACCGGATGCCAGATAACCACTCATAGCGCCCAGCCAGCCGGACAGGGGCAGCAGTACGCAGACCGGAGTGGAGGTGGAGTGAACTAGGAAGGAAGCTTTTTCGTGGGAAACCTTCATGCTGTCGTTCAGAGGACGAGCAACGGAACCAGTTACCATGCAGCTCAAGGAGCCGGAGGTAAATACGATGCAGCCCAATAACCAGGTGAAGAATTCAGAAGCTTTCTTGGATTTGATGATGCCACGTTTTTTTACCATGATATCGATAAAGCCTTCGATACCGCCGGATCGTTCAATTAAGTAGAGTACGGCACCGATTAAGAAAATGGATAAGAGCACGATGGTGTTAGAGTTAGAAGCGAAAACCTTAACAATGCTGTAGAAGGTTCCGTTCAGACCAGCGAAGAAGCCGCCTGCCAAAATCAAGTTGGCCAGGAAAATACCAACTAACAAAGCTACGAATACGTTTTTGATGGCTAGTGCCAATAAAATAGTTACCAGAGGTGGAACTACAGACCAAAAGCCAAATTGCATAAAATCATCTCCTAAAATTTAATAATTTATTTACGAACAGCACGACCGAGGGAAGCATTGACCACCTGGCAATCCTTCGCTGCGATTTCGCCGCCAATAAATACATAATCGATACCTTCGCCCGGAAGCGTCGGATTTTCAAAGGTTGCGTTATCCTTAATCTTTTCCGGATCAAAAATAACAATATCAGCATCGGCACCTGCGCGGAGAGTACCTTTGTTCGCTAAGCCTAGCTTATCGGCCGGCATAGCGGTGCACATGCGGATAGCTTCGTCCAAAGAGAGCTTGCCCTTGCGGACGAATTCGCTGAAGAGACGGGTAAAGGAGCCTGCGGCACGAGGATGACCTTGGCCATTGTTCATGATGCCGTCACTACCGAGCATAACATTTAGAGTTTGCAGTGCTAAATCTACATCCTCTTCCTTCATGACATAGCAAACGGTGAGGTGCTCGGGATGGTCGCGACGTTCTTCCTCGAAAATTTCCTTGGTGCAACGTTGGCCCTTGTACTTGCCCTCACAGATTTCGATAACATCATAATCGCAGTGATAACGCTCCAGCCAACCGTCGTCGTAGGTGGTAGCGCCAATCATGGTAGAGAAAGCATAGTAGGGGTAACAGTCGCAGGAAACGTCAAGACCATTCAGCTTGTACTCCGCGATTAAGCCCAAGAATTCCTTCATTTGCCCAAAACCGGCCATGGAGCCGATATGGGAGTATTGAGCAGGAATGCCTAGCTTTTTCGCAATCTCGAGGAACTCGTAGGTAGCATCAAAGATACCTGCCGCATCATCACGTACATGAGCAGCAATCATTTTGTGTTGCGCTACGCAGGGGAGAGCAGTGCGCAAAAGCTCAGCTTCATTCAAACCAGGAACATAGCGCATGCCGTAGGAAACACCGAAGCAGCCAGCCTTAAGCGCTTCCTCGATCTTTTTTTCCATGGCCACCATTTCCTCAGGCGTAGCTTCAGCATATTTATCCTTGTTGCCAACAGCTTCACGCATATAACCGTGACCAACAAGCATAGCAACGTTAACAGGCGCACCATCGCGATCCACGATATCCAGATATTTCACCGGATCGTAGCGGTTGATGCCGCATTGACCGCCCAAAACCGTCGTAACTCCCATGCGCAGGGAGCAACGGAAAATGGACTTCTTGTCGTCGTCCATGATCTTGCCATCCGGACCAACGAACTCTTCGTGCATATGGATATCAATAAATCCAGGGCATACAACCTTACCCGTAGCATCAATAACCAGGTCCGCTTCCGGTTCTTCAGTAGTAACCAGCTTAACCTTGCCCTCATCAATCAGCAGGTTCAGCTTAGCCTGTATTAGGTTGCGAGGATCAATTAATAAGCCATTCTTTATTAAGGTACTCACAATAAAACACCTTTCATAATGTAAATTAAGCTATAAAGCTTATTTTCATTATATTACTCTAACTTTAAGATTTCAATGTGTTGAAAATGTATACATTATCAACACTTCCGTAAAATAGTTACTGCTTCCCGCGGAAGCGTGCCGATTTTAGTCTCTATATATAATTACCTGTGACTCTGCAAAGTGCTGGATATTCAGAAAAATATTTTTTTAACGTCCATAGGTGGGGGTTCTGTGGTATAATAGCAAGGTATATTATTTTGTGAGGATAAGTCGTTTTCATGGATAAAAAGCTTTTAGGACATTTATTGTCATTATTTACTATTCTTGTGTGGGGCGGAACCTTTATTTCTACTAAAATTTTGCTGGAAGCCTTTAGTCCCATCGAGATTCTTATTTGCCGCTTTATCATGGGCTATATTGCTTTAGTGATATTAAGTCCCAAATGCCTGCCCTATGAGGGGATTAAGCGTGAAGGTATGTATGCTTTGGCGGCTTTTTGCGGAATCTTCTGTTACTATTTATTTGAGAATATGGCATTAGATTACACATTTGCTTCTAATGTCGGCATCATCTCGTCATCTGTAGCTCCTTTTGCCACCGTAATTATTGCCCATTTATATTTAGGCGAGGGCGAGCGCATGCGCACCAACTTTTTCATAGGCTTTCTGTTTTCGTTAGTGGGCATTTCACTCATTAGCCTTAACGGGATGGAGCTAAAGTTGAACCCTCTGGGGGATGGCCTTGCGGTAATATCTGCTAGCTTTTGGGGCGTTTATTCAGTGCTAACGAAAAAGATAAGTGCTTATGGGCATCCAGTAATAAGGACCACTCGCAGAATTTTCTTTTACGGTATTCTCTTTATGCTGCCGGTGCAGCTTTTGTTTGCCAGCAGAGGTGGATATGGAGCGCTATTTGAGCCGAAATACCTTTTCAATATGGTGTTTTTAGGAATTCTTGCTTCGGCCATTTGCTTTATTACTTGGAATACTGCCGTAGGTTATATAGGCGCGGTGAAAACTGGTTTTTATATTTATGCCATGCCAGTGCTGACTGTGGCTTGCTCCGTGCTCGTGCTGCACGAGACTATCACAGTTATGTCCGCAGTAGGTGCATTATTTACCATTTTGGGATTAGTTATTTCGGAGTGGAAAAGTTAATATCGAAATTATACAGTGGTTGGGATAGGATACAACCACTGTATTTTTTTGCGCCAATTTCAATTTCGACACTCCATCCGCGGGAAGCAGTGACGAAAACTAAATATTCAGAAAATTATGCTTGATTTATTTGGAAAATAGTGATATATTAATAGCAACAGAATAAGGACATACAAAGAGGATAGCGCGTGTTTGGCACTCTGAACATACGCTGTCCTCTTTTTTATTCTGTTGAAGAATTTGTGTGTTTATGTTATCATAAGGAGGAAAGATTAATGACAAATACTCAAAAGCTTCAGTGGCATCCGGCCTTTTGCAGTGCGCTGGAGCTGGAGCTCATCGATAATAAAAAGGACCTTCATTATTATCGAGAGTTCAATTTAAGCAGTAAGCCATTACAAATGGATATGCTTGTTATTGAAAAGCATGAAAAGGTTGTTATAAAGAACGAGATAGGTCATATTTTTCGCAAGCATAATATATTTGAGTACAAAGGTCCTGGAGATCAATTGAATATTGATACTCTTTTTAAGGTGTTGGCGTATGCTTGTCTTTATAAGAGCTTAGGCAAGACTGTTAACGATGTTAGTGCCAAAGAGATTACCGTAACGTTAGTTAGGTGGGCCAAGCCAAATGAATTATTTAGTGTGCTGCGAGAAGATGGATACTCTGTAGAAAAAGCGTATGAGGGTATTTATTATATCAAAGGTATTATAGATTTGCCGGTTCAAATAGTTGTGATTCGTGAAGTTTTAGGAGAACTGCATAAAAGCTTGAAGATGCTCTCCTATGATTTAACGATACAGGAGGCAAGAAGATTTGTTAAGGCTTTTGGCAAGCTGTCAGAACAGGGAGATAAAAATAACGTAGATGCTGTTTTGCAGGTCGGAGCAACAGCAAATAAGCTTGTGTTTGATGAAATAAGGAGCGATAAAGATATGTGTGAAGCGTTAAGAGAATTGATGAAAGATGACCTAGAGCAGGCAGAAGCAATTGGCGAGGCCAAAGGTATTGCAATTGGAAAGGCAAAAGGTATTGCAATTGGCGAGGCCAAAGGCATTGTCATTGGCGAAAATAAAGGAAGAATTACGAGTATCATCGATTTCGTTCTTGATGGTACTATTAGCTTAGAGACTGGTGCCGA
>JAKSOK010000049.1 GCA_024405615.1 Phascolarctobacterium sp. | reverse complement strand
CCAACTACTGCAATTTTAACCTTGCGGTCATATTTTTGCAGCACATTTGCTACCATATCATACCAGCCTTGCATATCTTTAGGCTTGTCTTCCATGTCCAGCTTACGCAGAGCAATAGTATCTAAGCCCTCTTTCTCCATTAACATAGGCACTTCGTAAATACTGCTCGCAGTTAAATTTTGCACAACTGCATCTACATCAACATCGCAGAACATAGCCATTTTACGTTTCATATCGTCGCTAATGGGCTTTTCGCTACGGCAAACGATAATATCAGGAGAAATACCAATGCTACGCAGCTCCTTAACACTGTGCTGAGTCGGCTTTGTTTTTAATTCGCCAGCTGCAGAAATATATGGAACTAAAGTAACATGAATGTATAAAACATCATGAGGTCCAACCTCATATTTAACCTGACGAATTGCTTCTAGGAAAGGCAGACTTTCAATATCACCTACAGTACCACCAATTTCTGTGATAACAAAGTCAGCATTATCCTGTTTACCAACACGGAAAACACGTTCTTTGATTTCATTGGTAATATGAGGAATAACCTGTACAGTACCACCTAAATAATCGCCACGACGTTCCTTATTAATTACACTTTGGTAAATTTTACCAGTAGTAGTATTAGAATTCTTAGATAAATTAATATCTATGAAACGCTCATAGTGACCTAAATCCAAGTCTGTTTCAGCACCATCATCAGTTACGAATACTTCGCCATGTTGATATGGACTCATAGTACCAGGGTCAATATTAATGTACGGATCAAATTTTTGGATAGTAACTTTATAACCACGGCTTTTTAATAATCTGCCTAAAGAAGCCGCAGTAATGCCTTTCCCTAAAGATGATACAACACCGCCGGTAACAAAAATATACTTAGTCATCTTAAAATCCCCCTCAAAATTTTAAAATTACATTTTTATTCAGTTGTAAAAAATATATAAATATCTAAACTAATCAAAACTTGCTGTAAGTGCCAAGAACAAGGCAGATTTTAATTGGCGAAGCGAAGGCGTACAATTTGGTACGTCGAGCGAGGCAATTAAAATCTAACACAGTTATTGGTGCTTACAGTAGAGTTTAACATTACATACGTTCAGGAGCACTAACTCCCAAAATCCCCAAAGCATGACGGATAACATGTCCTACTGCTTTTACCAAAGCAATACGAGCTTGTTGAACATCAGCGTCCACACCTAAGATTCTGCATTTATTATAGAAGGAGTGGAACATACCTGCTAATTCATAGGTATAGGTTGCTACACGATGAACCGCACGTTCTTTAGCAGCTAAAGCCAGCATTTCGGGATATTCGCCCATCTTCTTAATTAATTCTTGTTCTTCAGCTTCTACTAAAGCTTCAAGCTTCAAATCTGCTGCGGCAGCTTCAGAGATGCCTGCTTCTGCCAATTGACGCATAATGCTGCAGATACGAGCATGTGCATATTGGATATAGTAAACAGGATTTTCATTAGATTTTTCACAAGCCAAGGTCATATCAAAATCCAATTGGCTATCTAAGCTACGCATGCAGAAGAAATAACGAGCTGCGTCAGTACCAACTTCATCCATTAATTCACGCAGAGTAATGGTTTCACCAGTACGTTTGGACAGCTTAACAATTTCACCGTTACGATACAGACGTACCATTTGCAGCAACATAACCTCGAGATTCTCAGGATTAACACCTAAAGCATTAATTGCTGCCTTTACACGAGCGATATAACCGTGATGGTCAGCACCCCAAAGATTGATAACATATTTAAAGCGTTCAAATTTATTACGATGGTAAGCGATATCTGCTGCATAGTAGGTAGGAATACCGTTGTCACGAATTACAACACGGTCTTTATCATCACCTTGAGCTGTAGAATTAAACCACAAAGCGCCATCTTTTTCGTAAATATAACCTTTTTCTTGCAGATACTCACAAGCCTTATGAATTTCTCCAGCTTGATGAAGAGTCTTTTCAGAGAACCAAACATCAAAGGTTACATTGAAGGCTTCCAAATCTTCCTTTAAACCAGCCAACTTTTCTTTATAAGCTAACTCCAAGAATTTCTCCAGACGAGTTTTTTCATCTAATTCCAGGAATTGCTTGCCATAGTTACGGATAATACGTTGAGCTGTTTCAACGATATCGTAGCCATGATAGCCCTTTTCAGGGAAAACAATGCCAGTATTCATTTCTTCATCCAGCATTTGACAGGTTAAGTTTTCAGGTAATTCTACACCTTGTTCTTCTAATTTTAACAATTGCAGATAACGAGCATTAACAGAAGCCGCCAAATTGTTCATTTGGTTGCCTGCATCATTGA
Organism: Phascolarctobacterium sp.; assembly: GCA_024405615.1. Classification (GTDB taxonomy): domain Bacteria; phylum Bacillota; class Negativicutes; order Acidaminococcales; family Acidaminococcaceae; genus Phascolarctobacterium_A. The sequence continues at coordinate 7,844 of JAKSOK010000049.1, read as the reverse complement.
TGTAATATTCACTAGTAACATCATAGCCTGCAGCCTTCAGCAAATTAACCATAGCACTACCAACTGCAGCACCACGAGCATGGCCTACATGTAACGGACCAGTAGGATTTGCAGAAACATATTCTACCTGCACTTTACCTAAATCATTAGGAGGCAATTGACCGTAGTTTTCACCTGCAGCAAGGATACCAGCTAATTGATCTGCTAACCAGTTTTTCTTCAAATAAAAATTGATAAAACCAGGACCAGCGATTTCAGTCTTTTCGATATATGCACAATCCAGATTGTTGCAAACAGCCTGAGCAATCATGCGGGGAGCGCAATGCAAAGCACGTGCACCTTGCATAGCAAAGTTGGTAGCAAAATCACCAAATTCTTTTTGGGGAGGAACCTCCAGCATTACCTCAGGTAATACGCCCGGTTTCAACACACCATTGTCAATAGCCTTTTGTGCTGCTTCCTTAATAGCAACAGCTAATAAATCTTTTATTTCCAAAACAGAGCCCTCTCTTTATTATTTCATTTTATTTTCGTAAATAGCATCGTTGGTTAATTCAATGCCTAATTTTTTGAAGGTTTTGGAATCCACATCACTCAGCATAACTGTAGAATGAGCTTGGCAGCCTTTCAGCTTAGGCAACTGATTCAAAGCATGTTTTGCTAAAGAATCGGTTGCAGCACACATGGACAGAGCGATCAAAACTTCATCAGTATGTAAGCGCGGATTATTACCACCCAGGTAATCTGTTTTCAAGGTTTGAATAGGATTAATATAGGTCGGAGAAATTAGGTGTAATTCATCCGCAATATTTCCTAATGCCTTAATAGCATTCAAAAGCACTGCACTGCAAGGGCCTAAAAGGTCTGTAGTTTTACCAGTAACGATGTTGCCATTAGGCAATTCCAAAGCTACTACAGCGCATTGTCTTGCTTCAGCAACAGCTTTAGCAACAGGTACAACCTTTCTGTCGTTAACAGAAACCTTAGCTTGCTTCATAAGCAGCTCTTGAGTATATACCTCTTGTTTAGTAGCTTCATCCTTAACCATACGGTTCAAGGATTGATAATAACGGCGGATAATTTCTTGACGAGAAGCTTCACAGCAAACTTCATCATCACAAATGCAATTACCAGCCATATTTACGCCCATGTCAGTAGGAGATTTGTAAGGACAGTAGCCATAGATGCCTTCAAAGATTGCTGCCAGTACAGGATATACCTCTACATCACGGTTATAGTTAACGGTAGTAATACCATAGGCCTCCAAATGGAAGGGGTCAATCATGTTAACGTCCTGCAAGTCTGCGGTTGCAGCTTCATAAGCCATGTTAACAGGGTGCTTTAAGGGCAAATTCCAAATGGGGAAAGTTTCAAACTTAGCATAGCCAGCCTTAATACCACGCTTATTTTCATGATACAGCTGAGATAAGCAGGTAGCCATTTTACCACTACCAGGACCAGGCGCAGTAACAACTACTAAAGGACGAGTAGTTTCTACATAATCATTCTTGCCATAACCCTCATCACTCACAATATGCTCAACATTGTGAGGATAACCCTCAATAGGATAATGATAATAAACCTTTAAATCTAATTCTTTCAGCTTTTTGCTAAAGCCTTCTATGGATTTCTGATTCTTGTATTGAGTAATAACAATGCTGCTAACATAAAGGCCTTTAGAACGATATACCCTTACTAAACGCAAAACATCTAAATCATAGGTCAGACCTAAATCGTGACGAACCTTATTGTTTTCAATGTCATCTGCATTAATAGAAATAATCATTTCTGCCTGATCAGCTAATTGCAAAAGCATTTGCAGCTTACTATCAGGTGCAAATCCAGGAAGAACTCTAGAAGCGTGGTAATCATCAAAGAGTTTGCCGCCAAATTCCAAATACAGCTTGTCGCCGAACTTGCTAATACGCTCCTTAATGTGTTCAGATTGCATTGTTAAATATTTCTGATTATCAAAACCTATTTTCATGACTTTACTCCCTCAATTTCAATTAAAATCTTCATATCCCCATAAACAGCACCATCATGGGAAAGAGTATAATCTAAATCGATATGCCAAACTCCCTTACGGAAATAGGTATATAAATAATTAGTCTTTGTTTGGAGAGGAATTTCTAAATAAGGTGTTTTGTATGTGCTCTCATCCACCAAATCTTTAAAGAACTCCTGTCGATGTTCTAAGGCACCACTTCGTAAAATGAGTACTCTCTCTTGATCCCATTTAATTGTAGTTTTGGTACCAGCAAACGATTCTTCTCCAGAATCAGTATACATGACATAATATTTGCCGTTTTTTTCTAGCATTTGGCCAGTATATTTTTGTTCTGTAGTTGGCTGATAGCCATTTTCATCCTTAGTCGTGCTCAAAACACGAATTGTAACAGGTGTAGTTCCATTAACCATAGAAAAATCTCCATTTTTGAGATGTTTTTTAAGCATTATAAACCGTTTTTTTACTTCTATTTTATAACACTCACTATTATCCCATTATCTGTTTAATTATATATCAAAGGCCAAAAAAAGTCTAGGTATACATAAAAAATATGACCCATAAGTTATAAAACCTATGGGTTATAAATGGGTTAAAAATCCCTTTTCTTATTCATCTGGCCTAATATTTAAGAGATAAATTCCCCAACTTAAAAGCATTTCAGGAATAGAAAAAACATCTAGACTATTTTTCTCATACCGAGTACAAATTCCTGGATTTTCCTCTGAAAAAGTGTCCCAGGCAGTTACGAGATTATCCACCTTTTGCAAGCCATACTTTTCAAAGATAGCTTGTACAGGTTCAACTTCTTGCGCAAATAGATTTAAAACATTGTATTTATCGACAATAAGCTGATCATTGGAGAAATTGCCCCCAAAACCAAAGCGACTAACACCGTCATTAATAAGAATGTCCCCAAACTGGTTCAGCAGTTCTCTAGCTTTTTCCGGAGTCAAATCGTCAATATAATAGGTTTCATTATCTTCGCCAATTATATTTTGTCCGTCACTTACCTGTATAGAAGAACGATTTTCAGGGGGTAACTCTAGAATAAAGAAGATAGGTTCATCTGCATGGAGTTCTACGAAATCCATCAATATGCCTGCAATTTTATCAGCATCAACACTGGCATTAAGCATATTGTCTCCTAAAACCTCATATTCATTATTTAATTTGTTAGCATCAGGCACTTCACAGCCCTTAAACATTTTTAACATTATATATCCCCTAACAATATATTTGAGTCTAATTATAACAGATTATCGCTAAAAAACAACAAAAAGGGACCAACGAATCCTCGTTGATCCCTAAATTTACAAAAATTATTCTTTGTAATTCATTGCATCATCATACAGCTTTAAAACTTCTTCAGAAGGTTCAGCATCGATTAAGGAAGCAATAACACCAGCAATCAAGCCGCCAACAAAACCAGGCAACAGTTCATATACGCCACTGGAAGGCATGTAGATGAACCAACCAATATCGACAATAGCACCAGCAACGATGCCAGCAACCGCACCATTAAAGGTAAAACGTCTCCAGAACAGAGAGAGCAGAATTGCGGGACCAAAAGCTGCACCAAATACGCCCCAAGCATTAGATACCAGACTCATGATAGAACCAGCATTCGGACTAGAAGCGATAATTACAGAAATAATCGCAATTGCCAATACTACGAAGCGGCCTGCCCACAGCATTTCAGTATTACCAGCCTTATTATTACGAATCATAGGTTGGTATACGTCGGATGCAAAGGAGGAAGCTGCTGCCAACAATTGGCTATCAGCAGTACTCATAGAAGCTGCTAATACTGCGGAAAGCAGTACGCCAGAAATCAGAGCCGGGAAAATATTACGAACCATGGTAATAAATACCAGAGAATTTTTGTTAATGTTGTCATCCATACCTAAGTACATACGACCAACAACACCTACGATTGCAGCAAAGATAAGAATCAAAGCAGTCCAGCTAATACCGATAATCGCGGATTTTGTCATGTCCTTTTGATCACGCAGGGACATAAAACGGATGATAATATGGGGCATACCAAAGTAGCCTAAGCCCCAAGCTAAACCGGAAACAATGTCTTGCCATTTAGCAGTCATATCCCAGAAGTTAGCAGGAATGCTAGCAGCTTGACTAGCATCAACCAAAGTTGCTGCAAAAATAGGAGCAATTAAAAGTGCACCTAAAATCAACAGGCCTTGGAAAAAGTCAGTCCAGCAAACTGCAGAGAAGCCACCCAGGAAAGTGTAGCTTACGATAATCAAAGCACCTAAGTACATAGCCAGTTGAGGATCCATACCCATAACTGTATTGAACAGGGTACCGCAAGCCTTCATACTAGAAGCAGAGTAAATGGTGTAAGCAATCAGGAATACTACTGCACAAATAAATTGCAGTGCTAAAGATTTAGATAAGAAACGGTTTGTCAGGTATTGGGGTAAGGTAATGGAATCCTTCGCCACAATGGAGAATTTACGCAGACGAGGTGCTTCAAAAATCCAGCTCAATGCGTAACCTGCTAACAAGCCAATGCAAATCCAAACTTGGCCTAAGCCTAAAGCATAAACAGAAGTTGGCAAACCCATCAGTACCCAAGCGGACATATCAGAGGAACCAGCAGATAAAGCAGTTACCCATGGTCCCATAGCACGGTCACCTAAGAAATAACTTTTATCGCTACCATCCTTACTCTTCATAAAGAACCAGATACCAATTGAAAGCATAAAAACCAAATATATAACGAAAACGCTAATTTCTGTAGTATTCATAAAAATAACTCCTTTCGAACAGGACAATCATACTATTTTTTTGTCCTCTCCCCTCAAATAATAGATAATGTATATTATACACGATTACCCCATGGTTTTACAAGCATATTTCTATGTATACATAAAAACGCCATCAAAAAAGCCCTTCGGATTTCTCCCAAGGGCTTAAGCTATTATTTATTTTTATTTTTATGCTCTTCTAAGTATTGGTTGATAATTTGTACTGCACAATATTTACCGCACATGGAGCAAGCCTCATCCTCAGCTTGATTCTTAGAGCGACGAATAGCACGCGCCTTTTCGGGATTGATTGCCAACTCAAATTGTTTTTTCCAATCCAAAACCTTACGTGCCTTAGCCATAGCTAAGTCCCATTCCCAAGCTGCCTTATTGCCACGAGCCAAATCAGCCGCATGCGCCGCAATACGAGCAGCGATAACGCCTTCCTTAACATCTTCAATATCAGGCAAACCTAAATGCTCAGCGGGAGTTACATAGCACAGGAAATCAGCACCGCTTACAGCAGCTAAAGTTCCACCGATGGCGCTTGTAATATGGTCGTAACCAGGAGCTATGTCAGTAACTAGAGGTCCTAAAACATAGAACGGAGCTCCATGGCAAATACGCTTTTGAATTTGCATATTAGCAGCGATTTGATTATAGGGTACATGACCCGGGCCCTCGCACATAACTTGAACGCCTTTAGCCCAAGCGCGTTGAGTCAGTTCGCCGATATTCAACAGTTCTTGAATTTGTGCTCTGTCAGTAGCATCCGCGATGCAGCCAGGACGAAGACCATCGCCTAAGCTGATAGTAACATCATATTCAGCACAGATATCCAGAATTTCATCGTAATATTCATAGAACGGATTTTCCAGATCATTGTGTAGCATCCAACCAGTAATAAAGCTACCGCCACGACTTACAATATCCATTTCACGACCTTCACTAATCAGTTGATGTAAAACTTGTTTAGTAATACCGCAATGAATGGTCATGAAGTCAGCACCATCAGCAGCCTGTTCACGGATAACCTCGAAGATATCCTCCTTGGTCATTTCTACTACTACGCCATATTTACGAATAGCATTTACATAAGCTTGATAAACAGGTACTGTACCCACCATGACAGTAGAAGCACCAATGATTGCTCTACGAGATTCGTCTATATTATCACCAGTAGACAAATCCATGACAGAATCTGCACCACAGGCAATAGCTGCTTCCAGCTTTTTAATTTCCGGTGCGGGATCAGGGAAGCTGCTGGAAGTGCCAATGTTAGCATTTACCTTAACAGTTAAGCCCTCGCCAACGCCACGGGGAATGATATTTTTGTGATTAATGTTGCAGGGAATAGCGATGGTGCCCTTCGCTACACGTTCACGGATAATCTCCGCATCTAAGTGTTCCTGCTCAGCTACGATTTTCATAGCTTCAGTTACAACGCCCTGACGAGCTAATTGCATTTGTGTTGCCATAATTTTTCCTCCTTTTACAATACTGCAGATGGTACCCCCAAGCAGTATAAAAAAACAACCGACTCATATTTTGAACCGGTTGTGTACTATTGCATAATTCGCTTCCCTACGCTGGTATTATCCAGTAATTCAGGTTCAAAGGGTCGGATAAAAATCCTCTCAGCAAAATGCGCCCCTAGCGGTTCACCCATTTTAAATTATAATTATACTTTAACACGTCTATGCTAAAAAGGCAAGTATTATCTAATTCTTCTTATCTAGTAAAAAACGCACTACTACAGGGCATATTCCAAAGTTCTTCCCACTCAGTGTGCATACGTACCAGGCACAATTGAACAAATAGATTTTCCTTACCACAAACGAAATTTCCTACACCACCAGGATAAACTTTAACCCCTGCTGTAGTTAAAACGTTATAGCAATTTCCATAAATAGCCAATTGTTCTTTAACTGTAGCGTTATCATTGCCATTTAGCAATAATAGAACGGAATCTCCTTCGCCCAATTGAAAACGTTTATTAGCAAGTTCAATTAACTTTTCTGCAATAGCTTCTGCATCTGGATCTTCTTGCAAAGAATCTTCCATACAATCAATAATTGCCGCATTATCTAAACAAGTGCCTGCAATCTCAGCAACCTCTTCTAAAGCTTTTCCTTGAGCCGCCGCCGCTCCTGCAAGCTTGAGAACAGGAAGCAGTTCAAAGGAGCCTTTCACATCAGCATCTGGCAAGATCTGACAAAGCACTTTAATTCCAGCAGCATCAATTTGCTTACCAATAATATTGTGGGTAAGCACAGTCCCCGCATCACCCAACAAGAACAATAATACGCCCTGTCCTCTATCTGCTATAGCAATAGCTTCTAAAATAGAAGTTGGTCCTGGAGAACACTCCTCATTGCCTATAACTGCAACATCAGCCAGACCTTCACCTACATAACCACCAACCATAGGCGTACAGCCAATAGGACTACATACTACAATAGTCGGCCTTGTAGCATTAACAAGCTGATTGTTAATAATCAAAGAATCCTTAACCGTCACCTTGCCTGCTTGCATAAGAGCAAGCCCATTTATAATTTCTTGCTCAGCAGTTTTTTTATTCCAAGCCAATCTACTCATTTCAGCTCTAAACCATCCTTGAAAGCATTGCCAACAACAGCACCAAGGCCAATATAAGTATTATTTACTGCATCAAAGGTAATAGGCTTTAATTTAGCTGGGTCAATTTTGCCATCAGTTAGAACACTTTCATCAGCACTAATATTAACTATTTCACCCGTAACACGTTCAGCTGCTTCGTCCCAATCAACTAGTTTGCATTCTAAGGTCATAGGTAATTCTGCAAACATCGGTGCATCAACCAGCTCGCTTTTTACAACAGTCCAACCAGCCTTTTCTATTTTCTTCGCTTCATTATTCGCGGAAGCAATGCCTACATAATCTGCAGCCACAACAGTTGCTTCAGTAGCCATACTTACAGTAAAAGCACCTTTTTTAATAATATTTTTCGTCGTTTTATGATTTTTATCCAAAACTACAGCAACCTTTGTATAATCGCAAATTGCACCCCAAGCAGCAGTCAT
>JAKSOK010000048.1 GCA_024405615.1 Phascolarctobacterium sp. | reverse complement strand
GTTGAAGTGGGCGCTGATGTTGGTGTTGCTAACGATGGCGATGCTGACCGTTGCTTAGTTGTTGACGAAAATGGCGAAGTGCTGGATGGCGACCAAATCATGCTCATCTGTGCTTTGGAACTGATGCGTCGCAACAAGCTAAAGGACAACATGCTGGTTGCTACTGTTATGAGTAATGTTGGCATGCACAAAGCTATGAAGGAATATGGCGGCCAAACTGTGAAGACTGCAGTAGGCGATCGTTATGTTCTGGAAGAAATGATTAAACATGGTTATAACCTGGGTGGCGAGCAATCCGGTCATATTATTTTCTCTGAATATGCTAAGACCGGTGACGGTATTTTGACTGCCGTTCAATTGCTCTGTGCTATGGTCACTAATAATAAACGTCTGTCTGAAATGGCAAGCGTCATGACTAAATTCCCGCAAATCCTGTTAAATGTTAGAGTTAAAAATAAGAATGGTTGGCAAGAAAAGGTTGCTATTCAAGAGGTAATTAAGAAGTATCAAGAAGAGTTAGGCGACAATGGTCAAATTCTGGTACGTGCTTCCGGTACTGAACCTCTGATTCGCATTATGGCTGAAGGTCCGCAACAACAACGCTTAGAGGAAATTGCGGGCGCTATTGCCGATGTTGTTATTAAAGAATTAGTGTAGGAGGATTCCCCCTATGTGTGGTATTGTTGGTTACATTGGCATGCACAGAGCTGCCGATTACCTGGTAAATGGTTTAAGCAAACTGGAATATCGTGGCTATGATTCTGCTGGTATTGCGGTGCTGGAAAATAATAAGATTAGAGTAGAGAAATGTGTTGGCCGTTTGGACGCTTTGAGAACAAAGCTGGGCAATAACATTCCTGAGGGTAATATTGGCATTGGCCATACCCGTTGGGCAACTCACGGACGTCCGTCCGACTTAAATGCCCATCCCCATGTGGCTGGCAAGTTTGCTATTGTTCATAATGGTATTATTGAAAACTACCTGAAGCTGAAGGAAGAACTTTTAGCTAAAGGTCATGAGTTTACCTCTGAAACTGATACCGAGGTTGTAGCTCATCTGTTAGAAGACTACTATGAAGGCGACTTTGAAGAGGCTGTTAAAAAGGTGCTGCGCGTTATCCGTGGTTCCTATGCTTTAGCTTTCATGTGCGAAGATCAACCGGATATGATTATCTGCACTAAGAAGGATAATCCTCTGGTTATTGGTTTGGGTGATGGAGAAAACTTCATTGCTTCTGATATTCCTGCAATTATTAACGAAACTCGTAGAACCTTCATTATGAGTGACGGTGAAATTGCAACGGTTACTCCTGATGGTGTTTGGATCCAGGATATTAATGGCGTGCCTATTTCCAAGAAAGTGTTCATTGTTAGCTGGAATGCAGAAGCTGCTGAAAAGTCTGGCTATGACCATTTCATGCTGAAGGAAATTAATGAACAACCTAAGGCTATTCGTGACACTGTGTCCGGTCGTATCAATTTGGAAGAAAAGAATATTGCTTTCCCGGAACTTTGTTGGACTGAAGATGAAATGAAGGAAATCAATAAGATTTTCATCGTAGCCTGTGGCACTGCTTACCATGCTGGTATTGTAGGTAAATATTATCTGGAACAACTGGCTAGAATTCCTGTTGAGGTAGATATTGCCAGTGAATTCCGTTATCGTAGTCCCTTAGTTGATGGCAATAGCTTAACTATCGTTATTAGCCAAAGTGGTGAAACCAGTGATACTTTGGCAGCTTTGCGCGAGGCTAAACGCTTGGGCGCAAGAACCTTGGCGGTTACTAACGTTGTAGGTAGCTCTATTGCTCGTGAAGCAGACCAAGTAGTTTATACCTATGCTGGTCCGGAAATTGCTGTTGCTTCTACCAAGGCTTACACTACTCAGCTTTTGGCAATGCTCATGCTTTCCATTTATGTTGCTCGTTTACGCAATACCTTGGATAAAAGAACAATTGCAGGTCTAGTTACTGCTTTAGCAAATCTTCCCAATGCCGTTGAGCAAACCTTAAAGCATACAGAAACTATTAAAGGTTTAGCAGAAAAATATTCTCCCTGCAATGATGTTTTCTTCCTGGGAAGAAGCTTGGACTATGCCGTTGCTTTAGAAGGGGCCTTAAAGCTGAAGGAGATTTCCTATATTCATGCCGAAGCTTATGCTGCCGGCGAATTAAAGCATGGTACTTTGGCATTGCTGGTGCCCGGTGTGCCGGTAATTGTTTTGGCAACCCAAGAGGATATTTACGATAAAACCATCAGCAATTTACAAGAGGTTAAGGCTCGCGAGGCTGAAGTTTTAGCAATTGGCTTCGAAGGTGATAGCTCCTTAGAAAATTATGCTGATCATGTGGTTTATATACCTAAAACAGATAAGTACTTAGCACCTATGTTGAGTGTTGTGCCTTTACAGCTCTTCGCTTACCATGCTGCTTTGGTACGTGGCTGTGATGTGGATAAACCGAGAAATCTGGCTAAGTCTGTTACTGTTGAATAAAGAAACAAATTATAGAGGGGTTTAGAATGATTAATAAAGAGCGTATTGTGAAGCTTTTTGAAGAGCTGGTTGCAGTACCATGTCCTAGTAAATTTGAAAAACAAGAAGCAGAGCTGATTATGAGCAAGCTGCAGGAATTGGGCTTGGAATATGAAGTAGATAATGCTAATGAGCACACTGGTGGCGAGATTGGCAATGTGTGGTCTTATTTGCCGGCTAATGTTGAAGGTGCTCCCTGCATTTTCTTTGAAGCTCACATGGACTCTGTAGCTCCCTGTACTGGTACTCATGTAGTTCACAAGGATGGCATCATGTACTCCGATGGTACTACTACCTTAGGTGGCGATGACAAGGTTGGCGTTGCTTCCATGCTGGAGGTTGTACGTGCCTTAAAGGAGGATAATATTCCTCATGGTGCTGTGCAATTATGCTTTACCATTAGCGAAGAAATTGGCTGCTGTGGCGCTAAATTTTTGGATCAAAGCAAGATCAAGGCGGATTATGGCTACTGCTTAGACATGGGTGGCACCATGGGTGATATTGTCTATGCAGCACCTAAGATGTACGATATTTATGTTACTGTCAAAGGCAAAGCTGCTCATGCTGGTTTAGAACCCGAAAAGGGCATTAATGCTATCATGCTGGCAGCCGCTGCAATTAGCAAGATTCCTGCCTATGGCCGCTTGAATGAAAATACTACTATGAACATTGGCGTTTTCAATGCTGGTATTGGTACCAATATCGTATGTCCTGAAGCGAAATTCTGCATTGACATGCGTAGCTTAGACATTCCTGAAGTAGAAGCGTTAAAGGATTCTACCATGGCTTTAATCAAGGAATCTGTTGAAGCTGGCGGTGGCCAGGTTGAATTTGATGTTGTTTTAGCAAGTCCTGCACAAAATCTAAGTTTGGATGAGCCTTGTGTTAAAATGGCTGCTAAAGCTGGTGAAGCTCTTGGTTTCCCCATCTCCTTCCACAAGACCGGTGGTTGTAGCGATGGCAATTACATCTGTGGCTATGACTTACCTTGCGCACTTATTGCTACAGGTATGAGCAACATTCATACTACTGAAGAATTCCTCAGTGAGGACGATTTATACAATACTGCTAGATGGGCCTATCAGATTGTTGCTGAGGCTGCAAAATAGAATAAAAATAGCACTAAACTCCCCTGTTTTCCTAAGCAGGGGAGTTACTTTTATGTAGACAAACTTTCCTTTTATATTGTATAATATTATTTTGAAGGAGACTAAAATCCTATAAGGAGGTCTGACTTTTGTTAGCTGAAAATTTGAAGGTAGTTGAGGCTCAGATTGCTGCTGCTTTGGCTGCTCGTAAAGAAAATAAAATGACCGGTACAGCTGTAACATTAGTTGCTGTAACGAAAAATCATCCTCCAGAGGTTGTGCAGGAGGCTCTTGATTGCGGAGTTCCCCATGTGGGAGAGAATCGCGTTCAGGAAGCTAAGCATAAGCAGGAGGTACTTCCTAAGGGAGGCTATTGGCACTTAATTGGGCATTTACAGACCAACAAGGCGCGCCAAGCAGTTGCATTGTTTGATATTATAGAATCCATTGATAGTGAGCATTTATTAGCTGCTGTTAACAAGGAAGCAGAACGCATTGGCAAGGTGCAGGATATTCTGCTTCAGCTTAATATAGCTCATGAGGAACAAAAATCCGGTTTTGATAAAGATGAGTATTTAGCTATTTTACCCAAGCTAAAGGATTTTAAAAATATTAAGGTGCGTGGCCTTATGGTGATAGCTCAAAAATGTGACCAGGTTGAGGAAACAAGACCTGTTTTTGCGGCTGGCTATAGAGCCTTCTGTCGCTTAAAGGAGCAAATCCCTGACATTGATATTTTGTCCATGGGTATGAGTAGTGACTTTACAGTAGCTATTGAAGAAGGTGCTAACAATGTACGTGTTGGCACAGCTTTATTTGGTGCAAGAGATTATAGCTTAAAGTTTTGAAATAAAGGTAAGGGTGGTTAAAGCATGAAGATTATTGATGATATTATGGATGCTATGGGCATTGTTGACGAAGTAGAAGAGGAAGAAGTTCCACATAAATCCCGTGAGGAAAGATTGGCTAAAGCAGAAGCTGCTAGAGCTGCAAAAGTGGCGAAAGAAGCTGAAGAGTCTGCTGAACCCAAGGAATCTGCTACAGATAAAATAAAGGGCTTTTTCAAGAAAAAGGAAGCTTCTGCGGAGCCTGTGGCTGAACCCGTAGAGGTAAAAGAGGAGAAAAAGGAATCTGGTAAAAGACGCCTGAATTTTGATTTCACTAAAAAGAAAACTGAGGAAAAGGAAGCTGCTCCTGAGCCGGTAGCTGTTGCTAAAAAACAACCTATGCCTGCTAAAGCTCCTGCTCGCCGTAGTCCGGCTCCTGCTTACAATACTGGTGCAATTAACATGCAAATGGTAGAACCTACCAGCTTTGACGATTCTCAAAAGGTGGCAGACTGCCTGCATAACAACCAACCGGTAATTGTTAATTTTGAAAATACCGATCCTATTGTTGCTAAACGCATGACTGATTTTATCAGCGGTACAATTTATGCTTTACAAGGCAACATGAAGAAAATCGGCAGAAATATCTTGATTTGCGCACCTAAGAATGTTGATATTGATAATGGCTTAGGCTATGACTATAGAGGCGAAGAATAATGGCAGAAAATAAATTAGCTCTTAAAAAGCTTTGCTTTATTGGTGGCGGCGCTATGTGCGAAGCTATCGTTAAAGGTATTGTTGGCAGTGGTCTGTTAGCTGGAGAGCAAATTGCCATTGGTAATCCTACCCAGGCTCGCTGCGATTATTTAAATGAAAAATATGGGGTTCAGGCAACTCCTGATAATAAAGCTGCTATTACAGATGCAGATCTGGTTATTTTTTCTGTTAAACCGCAAATTGCTCCTGTAGCTTTGACTAAGGAACTGATTAGCTGCATGAAGAAGGACGCTTGGGTACTTTCCATTATGGGCAGTGTATCCATTGAGCAATTGCATGGCTATGCGCCTGGTTTCCCAGTCGTACGCACTATGCCTAACACTCCGTTGGCAGTTGGTGCTGGCATGACTGCAATTTGCTGCGATGATAAGGTTACTCCGGAAATGCAAGCTATGGCGGAAGCTATTTTTGGCTGCTGTGGTGAAGTGGCGATTGTGGCTGAAAACCAAATTGAAGCAATTACTGCTGTTTCTGGCTGTGGTCCTGGATATGCCTTTGTTATCATTGATGCATTAGCTGATGCTGGTGTGCGTGCAGGCTTACCGCGTAAGCTTGCTATTAAACTGGCTGCTCAAACCCTGGCTGGTAGTGGTAAGCTTTGCATTGAATCCGGTGAGCATCCTGCAGTATTACGTGACCAAGTAACATCTCCTGGCGGTACTACAATTGCTGGTATTCATGCTTTAGAGAACCATGGTGTACGTGGTGCTTTTTATGATGCGGTGCAAGCAGTATTAGCACGCAGCAAGGAGCTGCAAGGAAAGTAAATGGCAGATAGAGAGAAAATCTTACGTTATTTTAAGGCTGGTGGCGATGAACAGCTTGCTGCTAAGCTTTTAGATTTGGCAGAGGCTGCCAATAAATCCCGTAAATATAAGGTTAGTGAGTTCTTGGATCCACATGCCTACAATGTAGCTGAAATTATCGTAGCTAACTATGATAATGTTAAGCTGGAGGCTAATGGCGGCTTTAATAATGCTGAACGCGTCAAGGTTGCCTTTGTATCTGAAGAATTTTACGGACAGCCTGATTTTGGTATGGCCTATTATCAAGCTTGCTGGGATAAGCGTTACTATGATTTATCCCATCGTGATGTGCTTGGTGCATTTATGGGCACAGGCTTGAAGCGTGAGGCTTTGGGTGACATTGTTTTTGTACCTGAAGGCTGTCAATTTGTAGTTGAAAAGGCTCTGACTAATTATATTAATAGCAATTTAATTGAGATTGGCAGTGCGCCTGTCGAACTGAAGGAGATTGCTGTAGAAGACCTTCATCAGAAGGAAGAAAAGGTTAAGCTAATTAATGCTACGGTAGCAGATTTAAGACTTGATGCTGTAGCTGCTGCTGGCTATGGAGTTTCCCGTAGTCACATGGCGGACGAAATAAAAAGCCTTAATGTAAAACTCAACTGGAAGGAAGTCAAGAAGGCTGCTCAAAGTGTAGCTGAGGGTGATATCATCTCCTTCCGTGGTCGTGGCCGAGTTGAGGTGGCAGAGGTTAAAGGAACAACGAAAAAGGGTCGCATTAGCGTGACTCTGAAGAGATTTATTTAGAGGAGATTTACCATGTTAACTCCAGAGGATATTAGTAAGAAAACCTTCACCAGCTCCATGCTAGGTGGTTATAATAAGGATGAAGTTAATAAGGCTTTAGCAGAAATTCGTAAGGAATATGAATATCTGTATAATGACTATTTAGAGCTGAAGGAAACTGTAGAAAGAGTAAGCTCTAAGTTGGAATATTACCAACAAATGGAAAGCACCATGCAAAGCTCTCTGCAAGTAGCTCAAGAGGCTGCAGAAGAGGTTAAAGCTGCCAGCGAAAAGAAAGCTGCTCTATTGGAACAGGAAACTCAATCTAAATGTGAACAGTTGGTAGCAGAGGCTAAGGATGCTGCTAAGAAGTTGCATGACGAGGCTATGGCTACTGCCGAAGAGATGTATAATAAGACCAAGCTGAATACGGAAAATCTTCTGCATGCTGCTGAAACTGAAGCTAATAATATGCGTACGGAAGCTCGCATGTATTCTGATAATCTGCGCAAGACTACAGATTTAGAAACTGAAAAACAACGCTTGAGCATTGAAGATTTGTGTAAAAAAAGAGTTGCTTCTGCAACTAATGAAGCTAATGGACTGTTGGAAAGAACCAGAGCTGAAGCTAGCAAGATGGCTTTAGAGGCTACTCAAAAGTATAATGACATGCTCAGTGAGGCTAAGGAAAGTACTCGTAAGCTAGTTGCGGAAACAGAAGATAAATGCAATAAGATGGTCTATGAAGCTGAATCAAGAGCTACTATGGCCAATACTATTTATGAAAGCGCAGTTAAAAAGAGTGCTGTGCACCGTAAGCAAATGTTGAATCTGCTGAAGGCACAAATGGAAATGGTACAGGATTTTGAAGACCCGTCTGATAACTAAGAGGTAATAAATGATTATTTTAGTGCGTCATGGTGAGGCAACTCATCATACTTTAAAGCTTACCGGTGGTTGGACAGATTCTGAGCTTACCGCAAAAGGGGAGGCTCAGCTACAAGCTGCGGCTGCTAAGCTGGCTGAGGATTTTGAAGGACATAAAGTTCCTTTTAGAATTTTAGCCAGTGACTTGAAGCGTGCCGCAAAATCTGCACAGATTATCGCCAAAGCTTTAAAGTTCAACGGGAAAATTGAATATTGCAAATTCCTGAGGGAAAAGAACAATGGTGAGGCTGCAGGTTTATCAGAGGATGAGGCTAAGGGCCTATATCAACCAGCAGCTTTTGAAAAAGATATTCATCATCGCAATTATCCTGGTGGTGAAACTCGTGAGGAATTTTACGAGCGTAACGTGAAGGGACTTTGGGAATATGCTGATTGGGAAAACGAGAACCTGATTGTAGTCGCTCATAAAGGAACTGTGCAAAATATTCTTTTTGCCTGGTTAGGTATGAGCATGCAGGAGGTTGTGGACAAGAATTTTTCCGTTGATATTAGCCCAGCCAGTGTTACTATTTTAGGGGTTAATAAATGGCAAGAACATTGCATTTATAGACTTAATGATATTAGTCATTTGAAAAAGCATAAGGGCTTCGGTGTTTTTGATTTTAAATATAAAAAGAATTAACGTAAGCAATAGCTCTGGGAAATACCTGTGAGCTATTGTTTTCTTAGAGGTTGAAAAATGTATAGAGCGAAAAAATTAATTAAAAATCAGCATTTTACTGGTTGTCCTTGTGGTTGTAATGATGGCACTCCGCAATTGGATAGCAGAGGAATTTTGGAAATCTGTATTGCTGCCTATATGCAGGAGCAAAATGAAGAACGCTTTGCTATGCTGGTGCGTGCTTTAGTATTAAATATTAGTGATAATACCGTTATGTTGACTCCTATTAATTGCAAGAACATGCCTAAGGGACGCAACATCATTACTCCTGAGGATAAGGTTGAGGATTTGAGTATTTACAGTATTACTAATACCAATAAGGAAGAGGCCTATGCAGCCTTTACTAGTGAAGAAGAGGCTAGAAAACTTCCATATACTAAGTTCCTAGCATGGCCTTTGTGGGCATTAATGCAATTGGTGCTGGAGAATAAAGAAATTACTGGTTTAGTTATTAATCCTGGCGGCACAAGCTTCTTTATGCCTAGCGGTTTTATGAAGGACTTATTGGATAGTTTAAAGGAAAAGAAGGAGTAAAATTCTTCTTGACTATGCCTAAGTAATAGCTTATAATATTGTTGTTATAAATGTAACATTGTGAACACAATGAGCAAGAGAGTACCCTGTGAAACGGGCTACAGAGATTCGGATAAGGTGCAAGCCGAACGAAGGGAAGCTGGGGAAAATCACTTGTGAGTGGGCTCTGCGAAATTAGTAGTGGAGTACGGGAACGCCCGATATAGCGTCAACGAGTGGCGATATTTATCGTCATGAGGGTGGTACCACGGGTAGGTTATGACTCGTCCTTCAGTAAGGACGAGTTTTTTATTTTTTGTAAAAGCTACTACAAGCAGCATCTGACGTTGTCAACACGTCGTCGATTTGCTCGACGTACTAACTAGTACGCCATCGCTGCATCTCCTAGTGTTTCCTAGTCATATACTACTTGTAGCGCTTTTAGAAATTTATTGATTAATAATAGTTAACAATAATCGTAAATGGAGGTTATGAAATGGATTATAGCAAGACATTAAATCTGCCGGAAACAGAATTCCCCATGCGTGCTAATCTGCCGCAACGTGAACCGGAATTCCAAAAATTCTGGGAAGATAATCAAATTTACTGGAAGAAACAAGAAATGCATGCAGGTGCTCCTAAATGGGTACTGCATGATGGTCCTCCGTATGCTAATGGCAAAATTCACATGGGCCATGCGCTGAACAAAATTCTGAAGGATATCATCATGAAATATAAGTATTCCCAAGGCTTTGATACTCCTTATGTACCTGGCTGGGATACTCACGGCATGCCCATTGAACATGCAGCTATTAAAGAATTAGGCTTGAAACGCGAAGAATTAGATCCGCTGACTCTGCGTCGTAAATGCCATGAATTTGCTCTGCAATGGGTTGATATTCAACGCGAAGGCTTCAAACGTTTAGGCGTTCTGGGCGATTGGGAAAATCCCTATATCACTCTGCATCATTCCTTTGAAGCTGAGCAAATCCGCGTATTTGGCACTATGGCTAAAAAAGGCTATATTTACAAAGGCAAGAAAACCGTTTACTGGTGCCCCAGCTGCGAAACCGCTCTGGCTGAAGCTGAAATCGAATATGGCGAACAAAAGACTCCTACCATTTTCGTTAAGATGCCTATCGTTAAGGATAATGGCCAAATGCCTGCTGCTTGCCAAGGTAAGAAAGCTTACATGGTAATTTGGACCACCACCCCTTGGACCATGCCTGCAAACGTTGCTGTAACCCTGAATGCTAACCTGGAATACGCTTGGGTTGAATGTGAAGGCGAAGTGCTGTTTATGGCTA
>JAKSOK010000047.1 GCA_024405615.1 Phascolarctobacterium sp. | reverse complement strand
GGAGATGCCTTGCCAACATCATCCAAAGTAATCATACCACGTACCCGTTGCATATCATCAACTACAGGAAGACTCAGTATATTATTGCTCAGCAGTAATTCTCTAGCCTCCAGCATGCTTTGATCCTCAGATACGGTAACTACATTTACACTCATGAAATCTTTAACTAACATTTTAGTGCCTCCTTACATTAGCCGCCCAGGTACGCCTTACGAACCTCTTCGCTGCTTGCCAGCTCTTTGGCAGTACCGCTTAAGGTAATCCTACCGGTTTCCAGAACATACGCTTTATCTGCAATGGACAAAGCCATATTAGCATTTTGTTCTACAAGCAGTATGGTAGTTCCTGCTGCATTAATATCTTTTATGATATTAAAAATTTCTTTTACCAGCAGGGGTGCCAAACCCATGGAGGGTTCATCCAGCAATAACAGCTTAGGACGGCTCATCAGCGCACGACCCATGGCCAGCATTTGTTGTTCACCACCGGATAAAGTACCGGCAATTTGGCTTCTACGCTCTAACAGACGAGGAAAACGTTCAAAAACCTTTTCCATATCCTGAGCAATACCATCTTTATCGTTACGCAGATAAGCGCCTAATTCCAGATTTTCTTCAACAGACATATTGGCGAAAACATGACGGCCTTCCATTACCTGGCAAAGACCCATGCCAACAATCTTATGAGCAGCAGTACCGGTGATGTCCTTGCCTTCGTAAAGAATTTTACCGGTTTTAGGCTTCATTAAGCCGGAAATAGTACGTAGCGTAGTGGATTTACCTGCGCCATTAGAACCAATCAGAGCCACGATTTCTCCGTCCGGTACCTCTAAACTAATGCCCTTAATAGCATGAATTGCGCCGTAGTAAACATTGATATCTTCAACCTTTAACATTAGTTCATAACCTCCTCACCCAGATAAGCCTCAATAACTCGCTTATTAGCTTTAATCTGCTCCGGAGTACCTTCAGCAATCTTCATGCCGTATTCTAGAACATAGATTCTTTCACAAACTCCCATTACCAGGCCCATATCATGCTCGATTAACAGAATGGACAAATTGAATTCCTTACGAATCCAACGAATCATTTCCATCAGCTCATGGGTTTCCTGAGGATTCATGCCAGCTGCAGGTTCGTCCAACAGCAGCAGCTTAGGCTCCGTAGCCAAAGCGCGGGCAATTTCCAGACGGCGTTGTTCACCATAGGGAAGATTTTTAGCCATTTCATTAGCCTTATCCTCCAGATGGAAGATTTCCAGCAGTTTCATTGCTTTTTCCGTAATGTATTCCTCTTCCTTGATGTACTTGCCATCGCGGATGATTGCATCAAACAGATTATAAGAAACGTGCATATTATATGCGATCTTAACATTATCAATTACGCTCAGTTCGGAGAACAGACGAATATTTTGGAAGGTACGAGCCATGCCCAGTTGTGTTACTTGATAGGATTTTTTGCCACTGCTCTTGACACCATTAAAGTACACATCGCCTTCACTAGGAGTATATACGCCTGTAATCATATTGAAAGCGGTAGTCTTACCAGCACCATTGGGACCAATAAGGCCAATCAGTTCACCCTCGTCAATATGCATGGATAAGTTAGATACGGCACGTAAGCCGCCGAAAATCATGGAAACATTATCTACCTTAAGCAGTTCAGCCATCTTACTTACCTCCTAACTTAAACATCTTCATGCTTAATTCCTTGCTGCCAAACAGACCTTGAGGACGGTACAGCATCAGAATAATCATGGTAACCGCATAAATAACCATACGCCATTCAGGGAAGTCGGACAGATATGCAGAAATAAAGGTCAACAGAGTTGCACCGGTAATAGCACCGCTCATGGAACCCAAGCCACCTAATACCACCATGGTAAGAATATCAAAGGAACGCATGAAGGTAAAGGAAGCGGGATGGGCCAGGAAGAAATAATGGCTAAATAAGGCACCAGCAGTACCTGCAAAAGCAGCACCGAAGGTGAAGGCCATTACCTTATATTTAGTAGTATTAATACCCATGGTATCTGCTGCAATCTCATTTTCACGGATTGCCAGGCAGCAACGACCTGCCGCAGAATTCTTGAAGTTTTTGATGAAGAAGATAATTGCCATCATAATCCAGAAGGTTAGGGCAAAGTTAGTCAGACGAGGAATACCCATCAGACCGGAAGCACCACCTACATATTCAATGTTCAGAATGCTGATACGGATAATTTCACCCAAACCCAAAGTAGCAATTGCTAAATAGTCACCATCTAGACGTAAGGTAGGCATACCAATCAGACAGCCTAACACACCGGCACTAATAGTTGCCACAACTAACCCCAATTCAAAGGGTAAACCCAGTTTAACGGTAATAATAGCACTAGTATAAGCACCTACTGCCATAAAGCCGGCATGACCAATGGAAAATTGACCGGTGTACCCGTTAATCATATTCAGGCTGACAGCCAAAATAATATTAATACAAATAAGGATAATATTCAGTTCCCAGTAGGGTCCAATAATTTCCTCAAAAAGTAATCCTTGTACAACTGCAAAAAGCACAGCGGCAGCGACAATAGCTTTTAAATCAAATTTTCTAATAGCATTCATATCGCTCACCTTACACTTTCTCACGAGTCTTCTTGCCTAACAAACCAGAGGGCTTGAAGAGTAGAATCAAAATCAAGATACCGTAAGCTGCAGCATCACGGAAGGTAGAAGATATAAAACCGGAAACCATGGCTTCAACAATACCAAGAATCAAACCGCCCAGCATTGCACCGGGAATAATACCGATACCACCTAATACAGCAGCAACGAAGGCTTTAATACCGGGTACCATACCCATTAAGGGATCAATGGAGTTATAATAAACACCTACCAGCACACCACCTGCTGCTGCTAAAGCAGAGCCTAATGCAAAGGTAGTAGAAACAACTCTATCTACACTAATACCCATTAAACGAGCTGCATCAGCATCAAAAGATACTGCGCGCATAGCTTTACCTGCTTTGGTACTGTTAACAATATAGGTCAAGGTAACCATCAGGATTAAAGAGCTTAATAAAATAACCAGCTGTTGACTATTTACAACCAGGGGACCCCAGTTATAAACACTTGCTGCAAAAACCTCCGGGAAGGTACGGGGCTGGGGAGAAACCAGCAGAATCATACCGTATTCCAGGAAGAAGGAAACGCCAATTGCCGTAATCAGAATAGCAATACGGGGAGCATTACGCATAGGTCTATAAGCTACGCGTTCAATGATCATACCTGCTATAGCAGAGCAAATCATGGCAAAAATAATAGCAGGAATAAAGGGCAAGCCTAATGCGGTTATAGCATAAAAGCCAAAATACGCACCAAGCATATAAATATCGCCGTGAGCAAAGTTTATCAGCTTCATAATACCGTAAATCATTGTATAGCCTAATGCAATTAAAGCATAAATACTACCCAAGGAAATACCATTAATCAGTTGCTGACAAAACTGACCGATAAATGAATCCATAATATTTCTCCTTAGCTAATGTATTTGTAAGCAGGTTATTTTTAGGCTTGAGCAGTTTAACCTAAAAATAGCCCGCCTACTTATGAATAGAATGGGGCTGTTGTACAAAACAACAGCCCCATTGATGTTGAGAACGATAAAGGTGTCTACCCTATCCTAGAAAATCAAGGATTAACTTTTGCTTTGAAGGTTTGTTTGCCGTCTTTGTGTTCAATGATAACAGCAGATTTGATAGGATTGTGTTGTTCGTTGAAGGTAACTTCACCGGATACGCCGGGCATACCTTTAATCTTAGCCATTGCTTCTGCAATCTTTGCAGGTTCAGCGGATTTAGCATCTTCAATGGACTTTGCAACCAGCTTAGCGCAGTCATAGGACAGAGCTGCGAATACGTCAGGATTTGCATTGTATTTCTTCTTGTAAGCTGCAACGAAAGCTTTGTTCAGATCAGAAGTATCATCAGGAGAATACAGGTTGGTAAAGAAGGTATTGTCCAGTGCCTTAGCGCCTGCAATTTCAGGAAGCTTAGCAGAGTCCCAACCATCACCACCGGCAACGGGAATGTTCAGGCCCATTTCACGAGCTTGTTTAATAATCAGACCAACCTCTTGGTAATAACCGGGAATATATAAGAATTCGGGGTTAGCAGATTTAATCTTGGTCAGGGTAGCTTTGAAATCAGTATCCTTTTGCAGATATGCTTCAGTTATAACTACTTTGCCACCATTCTTTTCGAATACTTCTTTAAAGAATTGTGCCAGGCCTTTTGCATAATCGGAAGAGTTATCTACATAGATTGCTGCAGTTTTCAGCTTTAAGTCTTTAGCAGCGTAGTTACCCATTACAGTGCCTTGGAAAGGATCGATAAAGCAAGCACGGAAGCTATAGGGCTTGGTTTTACCGGTCTTAGCATCAACAGTTACGTTAGGATTGGTACCCATGGGAGTAATATCCAGAACCTTCATGCTGTTGTTGATGGAGCCTGCAGCGATAACGGAAGAAGACAGGTTAGGACCAATTACTGCAACAACCTTATCTTGAGATACCAGTTTTTGCATTGCATTAGTACCTTCAGCTGCTTCAGATTTATTATCTGCTACAACCAGGGACAGCTTCTTACCACCTAATACGCCGCCTTTTGCATTGATTTCTTCAAAAGCCAGCTCAATAGCATTTTTAGAAGAAATACCGAAGGATGCGGAGCCACCAGTCATTTCCAGGTTGCCACCGACTTTGATTACGTCACCAGCTTTGGTCTCTGCTTTTTTATCTCCACCACAACCGGTGACAGCACCTAAAGCCAATGCGCTTACAGCTAACATAGCTGCCAGCTTAGTCATTTTTTTCATATGAAATTCCCCCTCATAAATATATATTTTAAGGGCAGCTAAGCTGCCCCTAAAAGCAACAGAATATAACAGCTACAAATTACAGAGCAATCTTTTCGTGTAAGGAAGCTTTGCCTTCTTTGAAGGTAATAATCAGAGCAGCCATTACGGGATCGTGGTTAGCATCAAAAGTGATCTTGCCACTTGCAACGGGCAGTTCTTTGGTAGCTTCGATTGCTTTAGCAACTGCAGTACCATCAGTGCTGTTAGCACGTTTCAGAGCGTCAGCCAGAATCAGACCACCATTGTAACCTTGCATGGAGAAGATATCAGGTTCAGCCTTGAATTTTTCTTTGAAATTCTTAATGAAAGCTTGAACGGAAGGATCTTTATCATCAGCGGAGAATGCGCTTACATAGTAGCAATCCTTCAGAGCTTTAGGACCAGCAATTTCTGCCAGTTTGGGGCTTTCCCAACCATCAGCGCCCAGCATGGGAACATTGATACCCAGTTCACGAGCTTGTTTAATAATCTTGGATACTTCTTCATAGTAGCCAGGAACATAAATTGCTTCAGGATTGGTAGCTTTAATCTTAGTCAGAGCTGCTTTGAAATCAACGTCTTTAGCCAGGTAAGCTTCTTTAGCAACGATTTTGCCGCCATTACCTTCATGGGTTGCTTGATATACAGCAGCCAGGCCTTTAGCGTAATCACTGGAAGAATCCATCAGGATAGCAACATTTTTAACCTTCAGGGTCTTTTGAGTGAAGGCAGCCATTACCTTACCTTGGAAAGGATCGATGAAGCAAGCACGGAAAGTAAAGGGTTTAACTTTGCCGTTGTTAACAGTAATGCCAGGAGCAGTTGCGCAGGGAGCAATTTGAGGAACCTTGCTACCTTCACAAATAGGAGTACCAGCTGCTACACAGCCGCTGGTTGCAGGACCAACGATTGCAACAACCTTGTCTTGGTTGATCAATTTGGTATAAGCATTGCCGGACTCGGAAGGCTCGGATTTGTTATCGCTTTCAACAATTTGCAGCTTTTTACCATTGATGCCGCCCTTAGCGTTAACTTCATCAATAGCCATCTTTAAGCCCATGTTTGCAGATTTGCCGTAAATAGCTACGTTACCGGTTAATTCGAAGCATGCACCAATTTTAATAGTATCGCCAGCAGGTTTAGCTTCTTTCTTTTTGTCTCCGCCACAGCCGGTCATAGCACCCATTAACAGTGCGCCTGCTGCTAAAACGGATAATGCTTTAGTAGTTTTTTTCATTTCTTTTCCCCCTAGGATATAGTATTATTTAAGTCTTCTCTATTCTACCTTAAATAATATGTTTTAAAAATATTGAAATATAAATACAGTACCCTCACATAACATAATATGTTTCTATTATAGACAAAAAATACACCATTGTCAACACTTATAGACAATTAAACTGTATACATTGTTAATTAAAGCTTTATATTTAGGTACTTATTACGCTTTTTGTAAAGTTGTACTTATATGCAAGATATTTGTGCTTTTTGTGCATACATTTTTAATCATATATTTTGTAGCCTAACTTTTCCAGATAGTGTATAATATAAATAGTGAGGTAATTATGAAATACGTAGCTTTATTCTTTATAATGATAAAAATATTCTATTTTTTCAACTATAGAATCATACATCAATATCAGGAAAATCTTATGCGCTATGTTGAAGCTGAAGAAACTGATTCCGGCAAATTTTCTTTTACAGGACTTTATCCTAGCGTTATTCTCGGTTTTCTCCTAAGCGATATCCTCTTTTTAGCCTATTGTATTTTCCTTATGTTTAATCCGGTTACTAAAACTCCGGGAATTCTTCTTTTATCCATTGATACCCTTCACACCGCTGCGGTACATTATCGCATCAAGGGTGCCTGTTATATGGATACTAATGGTTATACCTACCCGACTATCTGGTTCCGCTATCTTAGCTTCGGAGCCACCATCTATATATTATTCAATTTATATGAAAATATTTAAAGGGACTGCTGAAGGCAGTCCCTTTTATTGTCATAATAGCTTTTTTTCTTCTTCGGCCAAAGGCGTCTGAGCCTTTCCTTTTTTTATAAGCTTAGCGTAGGAACGGCTTTCATCCCTTCCGTAGATACTGGTCATCATTAAACCATTCTTCTCTTCATCCTCAAGCAGTAAACTATAGCTTAATTCTCCACCCATTGCATCAAAAGCGTCATAGCGTACCAGCTTAACATTTTGAATGCAGCCTTTAACCTGTTCCCGCAGTTGATTATGCTTTTCTTTAAGAGTTTCTAGCTCTTTTTGGCTTTTTTCCAATTCCACTAGAGTTTTGGTTAATACTTGATCAATATTCCCCTCTTCTCCCTTCAGGAAGAAATCGTATTTTGCCTGAAGCTGATTTACCTGTTTTTTATAACTGATTAGCAGCATCAGCAGGATTATTACCAATACCGTCAGTGCTCCGATTATTAACAGACTATGCTCGTTCATCCATAGATTTCCTTGTTCCATGTTATAACCTCTTATTTTATAAAAAGAATTTTCCTATTATAGCTACGATTATTAAGGCAGGCAGCATATTTCCTATTCTTACCTTGGTCAAACCTAATGTATTGGTTCCTATAGCCATAATCAACACTCCACCTGTAGCCGTAAGTTCGGCTAAAATAGCCTTAGTTATAAATTCCTCAATAATTCCCGCTAGTAAAGTTATTGATCCTTGATATATTCCTACGCTTAAGGAAGATATCATAACACCTATACCCATATTAGCAGCTAAAACTACAGAAATTACTCCGTCCAGCGCAGCTTTCGCAAATAATGTATTATGGTCTCCAGTTAAACCATCCTGAATACTACCAACTATGGCCATAGCCCCACTACAATACAGAATTGAGGCATTAGCAAAGCCTATTGCAATTTTTGCTGAAGATTCACTTCGGCCACCTGCTACTCGTTGACCAATCCACTCCCCTACTCTATTTAGCCAGGCCTCAATATCTATTATTTCTCCTATAATGCCACCTATGGTTAAACTAAATATTACGGCAACAATCTGATTACTTTTCAGCGCCATCTGAATGCCTATAATAAGTATGCTCATACCTATTCCATTCATAATGGTTTCCTGCCATTTTTCCGGTAAGCCTCTTTTTATAATTAATCCTATGAAGGCCCCCACCACAATAGCAAGGCTATTTACTATAGTTCCCAATCCTGGCATTCACATCTACCCTATTAAACCGTAAAGGGTGTCTTGTTGTCAATGGCGGTACTTTCAGCCTTTTCCTGTTGCAGTAATTCATAGATTCTTTCTAAATCCTCATTAGAATAATACTCTATTTGAATCACTCCGCCTTGTTCACCCTTTTTATTTACCCTTTTAGGTAAAACGGTTACCTTCGTCCCTAATATTTCTACTAATTTACTTTCAAAATCCTGACAGAAAACATCCTTCTGTACAGGAGTTTTTTCCTTTTTAGGCTTTTCTTCTTTTTGTTCTTCAATTATCTCCCGGATAATTTTCAGTTCTTTCCCTTCTTTAAGCAGCTTTACAACCTGCTCAGTAAAACGGGAACTCCAGCCGTTAGCAATAATAGCCCTAGCAATTTCACCCTGCTGATCCTCTTGAGGAAGTCCAATTAATTGCTTGGCTTGACCCATGGATAAAGAACCATCCGTAATATAATCCTGTACCTCCTGGCTCAAATTAAGCAGACGAAGAATATTGGTTACCGCTACTCTACTCCTACCTATTTTTTTAGCTGCCTCCTCCTGAGTTAAATTGAATTCACTCATCAGCCTTTTAATACCTTGAGCTTCTTCAATAGGATTAAGATCATGTCTTTGAATGTTTTCTATTAAGGCAACCTCTACCATTTTAGTATCATTATAGTCTCTAATGACTACTGGTACTTGAGTAAGTCCAGCAAGCTTAGCAGCTCTCCACCGCCTCTCGCCTGCAACAATCTGGTATTTTCTTCCCTTTTCTCTAACAATTAAGGGCTCTATAATACCATATTCTTTAATGGATTCTACTAACTCCTGAAGTTTTTCTTCATTAAACACCTGGCGTGGTTGAAAGGGATTAGGGACTAGCTTATCAATTTCTATCTCTTGCACATCTTTTTCCTGAGTTTCCTCCACCGGTGCAGATCCTATATTTTCTTCAAATAGCGCACCAAGGCCTTTGCCTAGATTGAGCCCACCTCTTTTATTATTACTCATCGTCAATCACCTCCAAAGCCAATTCCTTATAAACCTGCGCTCCCTTTGACTTGGGATCATAGGCAATTACTGGTTCTCCATGACTAGGTGCTTCACTTAAACGAACATTACGTGGAATAATGGTTTGATACATTTTTGTTTTGAAATGTTTCTTAACCTCTTCAACAACTTCTACAGATAAGTTAGTTCTACTATCAAACATAGTCATTAATACGCCTTCAAGTTTCAAAGCCGGATTTAAACTTCTCTGGATTAATTGAATGGTATTCATTAACATTGATAATCCTTCCAATGCATAGTACTCACATTGAATAGGAATAATCACGGAACTAGCCGCAGTTAGAGCATTTAAAGTAAGTAATCCTAAAGAAGGCGGACAATCGATTATTACATAATCATAATCATGCTTCACTCTTTCCAGCAAATTCTTCATTCTACCTTCTCTATTTATTTTAGACACTAATTCAATTTCTGCTCCCGCTAATTGAATACGAGCCGGTAATATATAGAGATTATCATAAGCTGTTTTTTTAATGATTTCCTGAGCAGGGACTTCATCAATAAGAGCATCATATATGCATTTTTTAATTTCTCTCTTATCAAATCCATAACCACTAGTTGCATTTCCTTGAGGATCACTATCAACTAACAATACTTTTCTATCCAAAGCAGCCAAACAAGCAGCCAGATTCACTGCAGTAGTAGTCTTACCTACTCCACCCTTTTGATTTGCAATTGCAATAACTTTAACCATAGTTTTCTCCTCTCTTTTGTTTATAATCCTATTTTAACACATTTTATTTAAAAGAGTACTACTTTTTTGATGTTTCACGTGAAACATCAAAAAAACTCCTTAATTAGACATAGAAATCTAATTAAGGAGTTTAAACATGTTTCAATATTTCAATGTTTCACGTGAAACATTAGAATAAAGGTTTCACAGGACCACCTTTGGGTTTTTTCTGGTTTTTAATACGAACACTAATAACAACCTCATCACCTTCAATGGATTGCTCCATGGCAACAGGAATGCCAACATCTTTAATAGAAGTGACAACCTTCTTAATGCTGTTTAGATAAATACGTACATCATTAACGATAACCAGTCTTTTCCGTTTTTCCTGTTTCTTTTCTTCTAATAACTT
>JAKSOK010000046.1 GCA_024405615.1 Phascolarctobacterium sp. | reverse complement strand
GGCGAAAAATGAGGTAATATTATTATGAAAATTAAGAGAGCATTATTAAGTGTTTCTGATAAGACTGGTATCATTGAGCTGGCGAAATTCTTAAATGAAAATGGTGTTGAAATTATTTCTACTGGCGGTACCATGAAAGCTATTAAAGATGCAGGTATTCCTGTTACCTATGTTAGTGATGTAACTGGTTTCCCCGAAATTATGGATGGCCGTGTAAAAACTTTAAATCCTAAAATTCACGGTGCAATTTTAGCAGTACGTTCTAATCCTGAGCATGTAAAAGCTATGGAAGAACACAACATTAAACCTATTGATTTGGTTGTTGTTAATCTGTATCCTTTCAAAGAAACTATTTCCAAACCCAATGTAACTGAAGAAGAAGCAATTGAAAATATCGATATCGGTGGTCCTGCAATGGTTCGTGCTTCCGCTAAGAATTTCAAGGACGTTGTAATCGTAACCTATCCTTCTCGCTATGAAGGTTTAATGAAAATGCTGAAGGAAACTGGTGACGTTGACGCTCATACTCGTAAGGAATTAGCAATGGAAGCTTTCACTCATACTCATGAGTATGATGGTATGATTTCTGCTTATTTGAAGGAGACTCTGTAATGAAAGTATTATTGATTGGTAGTGGCGGTCGTGAGCATGCTTTGGCTTGGAAATTGGCTCAAAGTGAGCTGGTTGAAGAACTGCTTGTTGCTCCTGGCAATCCTGGTATTGCTATGCTGCCAAAAACTTTAAATGTAGCCTTGAATGTGGATAACCACGAAGAAATTCTGGACTATGTAAAAGCTTGTGGTATTGGCTTGGTTGTAGTTGGTCCTGAAGCTCCGCTGGTTGCTGGTTTAGCAGATGTACTACGTGCTAACGGTATTCCCGTATTTGGCCCCAATAAGTCTGCTGCTGAATTGGAAGGTTCCAAAGCATTTTCTAAGGAAATGATGGCAAAGTACAACATTCCCACTGCGTTCTACAAAATTTGTGAGGATGTAGCTACTGCTAAAGCATATATTGAAGAAAAAGGTGCTCCCATTGTTGTTAAGGCAGATGGCTTGGCTGCTGGTAAAGGCGTAGTTGTTGCTATGACTAAAGAACAAGCTTTAGCTGCTGTTGATGACATGATGGGTGATATGTGCTTCGGTGCGGCAGGTGCTCGCGTAGTTATTGAAGAGTTCATGGAAGGCGAAGAAGCTTCTCTGTTGGCTTTCACTGATGGCAAGACCGTTGTTCCCATGATTGCTTCTCAAGACCATAAACGTGTTGGTGATGGCGACCAAGGTCCTAATACTGGTGGTATGGGTACTTATGCTCCTGCTCCGGTTATGACCCCGGAACTGCGCCAAAAGGCATATGATACCATCTTAAAACCCATGGTAGATGCTATGGCTAAGGAAGGCAAACCCTATCAAGGCTGCTTGTATGCAGGTCTGATGATTAAAGGCGATAGCGTTAAGGTTGTTGAATTTAACTGCCGCTTTGGCGATCCTGAAACTCAAGTTGTACTGCCTCTGTTGGATGGTGATTTAGCAGAAATCATGCTAGCATGTGCCAATGGTACTTTGGACCAAGTAAAAATTGCTTGGCATAAACGTGCTGCTGTTTGTGTAGTAATGGCTTCCGCTGGTTATCCTGGTAGCTATGCTAAAGGTAAAGAAATTACTGGCCTCAATGATGTATCCGAGAATTCTGTAGTCTTCCATGCAGGTACCAAAGAGGTTGAAGGTAATATTGTTACAAATGGTGGTCGTGTTTTAGGTGTTACCGCTTTTGCAGATGATATTAAATCTGCTCGCGATAAAGCTTATGAAGCTGTTGCAAAAGTAAATTTTGAAGGTGCATTCTGCAGAAAAGATATTGCATGGCGTGCTTTAAATAGATAAAAACTGTAAAATTTGTTACAAATTTTCACAAAAACGCTTGCAAAAAGCAAAGCAAAGTAGTACAATATATAAAATTTATTATATATGTCTAGCACTTGGTGCTGACAGCAAAATCTAAAGAAAAGGAAGTATGAGAAATGGCATTTTACTATGACGAACCCGCGCATACATTTAGTGAATATCTGTTAGTACCCGGTTATTCTTCCGAGAAGTGCATTCCTGCAAATGTTGATTTGCGCACTCCGTTAGTTAAGTTTAAAAAAGGTGAAGAACCTGCAATTACCATGAACATCCCCATGGTTTCTGCTATCATGCAATCTGTATCTGGTGAGAAACTGGCAGTTGCCCTTTCTAAAGAAGGTGGCATTTCCTTCATTTATGGTTCTCAAACCGTTGAAGATGAAGCTGCTATGGTTGCTCGTGTAAAAGCACATCGTGCTGGCTTTGTTACTTCCGATTCTAATATTAGCCCGGAAGCTACTTTAGCTGATATTTTAGCATTAAAAGAAAAAACCGGTCATAGCACTGTTGCTGTTACCAGTGATGGTACTGTAAACGGTAAATTAGTTGGTATCGTTACTAGCCGTGATTATCGTCCTAGCCGCATGAGCCGCGATGCTAAGGTTGCAGATTTCATGACTCCGTTGGATCAAATGACTACTGCTCCTGCTTCCACCACTCTGCAACAAGCTAACGATATCATTTGGGAAAAGAAATTAAACCAACTGCCTATCGTTGATGAAGATGGTCGTCTGTTATACATGGTATTCCGTCGTGACTATGCAACTCACAAAGAATATCCTCTTGAGCTGCTGGATAGCCAAAAACGTCACATCGTAGGTGCTGGTATCAATACTCGCGACTATGCTGAACGTGTTCCTGCTCTGATCGCTGCAGGTGCTGACGTACTGTGCATTGACTCCTCTGAAGGCTATAGCGCATGGCAAAAAATCACTTTAGCTTGGATTCGTGAACATTATGGTGACTCTGTAAAAGTTGGTGCTGGTAATGTTGTAGACGCAGAAGGTTTCCGCTTCTTAGCTGATTGCGGTGCTGACTTCATTAAAGTTGGTATCGGCGGTGGTTCTATCTGCATTACTCGCGAACAAAAAGGTATCGGCCGTGGCCAAGCTACTGCTTTGATTGATGTTTGCCGTGCTCGTGATGAGTACTACAAAGAAACTGGTGTATATGTTCCTGTATGCTCCGACGGTGGTATCGTATACGATTACCACATGACTTTAGCTCTAGCTATGGGTGCTGACTTCATGATGCTGGGTCGTTATTTCGCTCGTTTCGATGAAAGCCCGACTAACAAAGTTAACATCAACGGTACTTACATGAAAGAATATTGGGGCGAAGGTTCTGCTCGTGCTCGTAACTGGCAACGTTATGACATGGGCGGCGCAGCTAAACTGTCCTTCGAAGAAGGTGTTGACTCCTATGTTCCTTATGCAGGCTCTTTAAAAGATAACGTAAACCTGACTCTGAGCAAAGTTCGTTCCACCATGTGCAACTGCGGTGCTTTGAACATTCCTGAGCTACAAGCAAAAGCTAAGCTGACTCTGGTATCCGCAACCTCCTTGGTTGAAGGTGGTGCTCATGACGTACTGCTGAAGGATAATGCAAATAGCAGCTACCCTAAATAATTGCTAATCTTTAATCCGCTTCTCATATTTAGAGAGGCGGATTTTTATTATGCCTAAAGTAGGCAGGATTTTTAAATAGTTTAGCGAAATTATTACTAATTAATTATCTTTTGAGGATGTGTGGTTATGAAAGTTCGAGCATTTCTTTTAGGTGCATTGTTAACAATATCACAAAGCGCTTTAGCAGCTAATGGTACGCTTTTGTTTGTGCCCTTAGATGATAGACCTGTTTGCCTTGATTACACTGTAGAAAGCATGAAAGCTGCAGGATGGGATGTAAAAACTCCCCCAAGAGAATATATTTCTGGGGCAATAAAAAAAGGTGAACCGGACAAAATCATGGACTGGCTAGAAGAAAATGGCAAGACTTCAACAGCTGTCATTGCTTCTTCGGATGCTTTGATTTATGGCGGTCTTGTTGGTTCTAGAACGCATGAAATTCCTCAAGAAATTTTGCAAAAACGAGCAGATCGTTTGCTTGAACTAAAGAACAATACTCACAATCAAAAGGTATATATTTTTACTACAATTATGCGTTCTCCTAAAGCTAGCGGGGCACCTGTGGAACCTGCTTATTATACTCAATGGGGACCGAAGTTGTTTCGCTTAGGTGCTTTAGAGGATAAGTCGGAATTACAAAGATTGCATCGTAAGGAACGTAAGGAATTAAAGCAATTACGTTTAGATATTCCTAAAGATGTTACCGAAGATTTATATGGACGCCGTCAGAGAAATATTAAAATTACGGAAACACTTCTACATGGTATCGAAAGCGGCGATTTCGATTACATGCTTTTAGGCAGAGACGACACGGCTCAATATTCTCAAGCGCATAGAGAAGCCAGAGCTATGGACATTTTAGTTCATGAGTTGCCTAAGGGAAAAATACGCTTCTTTGCAGGAGCTGACCAGCTAGGTTTGGTTCTGTTGAACAGAGCAGCAAACAGATTACAATATGAATTGCCTTTAGTAAACGTTACTTATGCTGCTGGTGTAGCAGGTGCTACGATTCCTTCTTATGAAGATAATACTGTTGCTGAAAGTGCTAGACAGCATATTTTTGCAGCTGGTGCCTTTCCAGTGCGCAATAGAGAAAAAGCAGATTTAGTATTGGCGATTAATACTCCTAAAAATGGGAAATGTTTAGAGGCGAGCAACCAAGCTAATAATGGAACTGTTACTCCGGAGGTTGCTAATTTTGCTGCAAAATTGGAGCGCTTAACTAAACATGATTATAAAATTGCCTTAGCTGATGTAAAATATGGCAATGGTGCAGATAACGCCTTGGTTAAGGAGCTTTTTAATAAAAAAATAGCTTACGAACTTGCTGCTTACGGTGGTTGGAATACTTCTGGTAATACTTTGGGCTTTGCTTTGGCACAGGGCTTATTAACTCCTAAGATGAATGAAAAGGATAAGCAATATTTGCTTGAACAGCGCTATCTTGATGACTGGGCTTATCAGGCTAATGCTAGAATGAAAGTTTATCAAAAGGTAATTTGGCCTCAATATTGGCCTAATAGTGGTTTAAAGGATGAACAGTTAAAAGGTGCAACTAAAGCTGTAAGAGAAGAAATATTAGCTACAGCTAAGCCGCTAATGGGTGAAAAAATTAAAAATTATAAAATTACTTTACCTTGGAACAGAATGTTTGAGGTTCAGGTTGAGAAATAAGTTTTTTTGAGGAGACAATTTTGGATAAAAATGTAAAACTGCGTCTTGCTACATTAGAGGACGCGGAAGAGCTGTTGAAAATATATACACCCTTTGTTGAGAGTGAAGACAGAAACATTAGTGATGTTTCCTTTGAATATGTGGCTCCTTCAGTTGAAGAATTTAGAGATAGAATTCGTAACATTAGCAGTGGTTATCCTTATCTTATTATTGAAAAGGATGGTCGTGCTTTAGGTTATGCCTATGCTCATCCCTATATTCTTAGAGAGGCCTATCAATGGTGTGCGGAGGCAACTATTTACCTGGCGCCAGAAGGACAGGGAAAAGGCTATGGCCGTATTCTGTATGAAACTTTGGAAAAACTGTTAATTCTTCAAGGTGTCACTAATACTTATGCTTGTATTACTAAGAGTAATACTCATAGCGTCATGATGCATGGTGCTTTGGGTTATAAAATAAATGGTGAATTTTCCAACTGCGGTTATAAACACGGTCACTGGCTGGATATGGTCTGGATGGAAAAGATAATTCAGGAGCATAAAGAAAAACCGGCTCTGCTGAAAGCTTTTAAGGAATTAGAGGCAAGCGTTGTTGCCGAGGTTTTAAATAGTGTTAATAGTAATTAAAGAGGTAGAAATACTGTGAAAAACAGGAATATGATAAAAGCTGCTTTATGTTTGGGACTTGGATTAAGCATAGTGTTTGCACCTGTGGCTTCAGCAAAAGAAGTGCTGTTGGCTAAGACTAAGCTTCAGCATAAAGGTGAAGCCGTAAAAGCAGAAATATGGGGTAATAAAATTGCCGGTGGTTATGCTAAGGATCTGATGATAATTCTTAAGCGTGAGGATAAAAGTGTAATAACAGGCTATAAGCCTGATATTGCCGGCGGCTATGGTTTTAATCTAAAGGCAGTACAAGTTGAAAAGAAAGATGGAGATACGGAGCAACTATTGCTCGGTATTCGCCAGGGGGATTGGAAAACCTATAGCGAATACAGAATATTAGATTTCAGAAATCCCAAAGATGTTAAAGAAATATTTGCAGGCCCGGATAGCTTCGGTATAGTTACTAGTGCTAAATTAGAGGATAACGTCCTAAAGGTTACTACTGTTAGAGATCTAAAGCCTATAAATGTTGAACTTAACAAAAAGCTTATAGAAGATATTGCGGAAAATAGGCGCAAGGTAGAATTTGGCGGTTTAACCTCTTTAACCTGTATTGATATTAATAAGGACGGCATTACCGAGATTATTACTAACCAGCAGATTCGTGCCGATAAGAAAACTTTGGTTGATGTAGGGGCTGTATGGCATTATATCGGTAAGGTAGAAAAGCAAAAGCCTGAAGAAGATGTCCAAAAAGATTCAGAAATAGAGGAAACTAAAGAAGAATCTTTAATGGATATGTTAAAATCTCTAGGCAAAGAGCTAGAAAAACTAGAACAGGAGAAACAGCAGGAAGAAAACGAAAAGAATGCTGCAAAAAAAGAAGGGCAAACTAAGGAAAAATTATGGCGTCAGGATAATTTGACTATTATGAAGGCTGATGCACCGAATAGAAAAAATACTATCAATGATGGTGCTTACTTTAATGGTGGTATGGTTTTTCCTGTGAAGATGATTGCTCCTAATGGCGAAGCTACGTATCCGCAGATTATGTTAAATAATAATGAGGAAGTGCAAGAGGCTATTAATAAGCTTTTATGGGAAGAAGCAGAGAAATATATTAGATTGTACCTGCGTGGAAAAGCTGATTTAGCCTATAATGTTATTCGTAAAGATAGTAAGCTTTTGACTATTCAATTAATTTCTGGCAAGGATACCTTTGTTCATCATAATATTAACATTATTCCAGGGGAAAAGAAGAAAACAGAGCTTAAAGATATCTTAGACGTGAAATCTAAAGATTTAGTAGAGCTGTTGAATGTCTTAAATAATAATAGTAAAATTACCTGGGATTCTAAGCTTACCAACGAATGGTATACTCGTGAAGATAATTTATATTTGATGAAAAATGTTAATGGTATCGATGAAGTTTCGGGTTATGATATGAATAACCTGAAAAGATACATTAAACATAAGAATTTTCTGCCAGATAAAGAAGATAAAAAAGCTAAGAAAAGTTAAACTGCTTATAACAGTTGAAGAATAATTAATGCAGTGGTTGGCATGGACACAACCACTGTTTTTTTGTTAGAGATTTTGTCAGTTATAGGAGTACCTCAACTTTCTACTGGCATTAACAGAAGGTTGTAATTATAAAAACTGACTGATTAGTCAGTTTTACAGAAATACTGAGAAAAATGAAGCAAAAGAGAGTAAAATGAACGTATTTTGAATAAATGACGCTTGCTTTTTGTGACACAACAATTTATAATTATAGTATTCTGAAACTGGGTCAGTGTTTATTTAGTATGCCTAAAAACAAGAAATATCCATTAGGCTATTTATATAATGAAGATAAATTATGATTCCGTAGGAGCTTGGGCTAGCTAAGAGGCGCCTAAAGCTCTTCATCATTTGTGATAGTTTCTAGAGATTAAGGAGGATTAAGATATGATGAGTTTTATTCGCTCTCGTCGTGCTAAAGTAGCTTTGGCAACTGCTGCAATTGCAACCATGTTGTTTGCGGTTAGCGGCTGTGGTCAAAAGCAACAACAGGCTCCGCAAGGTGCTCAAGCAACTCTTGTTAAATCCATGAAGGTTATCAAGAGAGACACCCCGCTTGTATATGAATACACAGGCTTCATTGAAGCGAACAGAGAAATGGAGCTGAGAGCTCAAGTTACTGGTCAAATTACTGGTAAATTCTTTAAGGGCGGCGACAGAGTTTCTAGTGGACAAGTATTATATACTATCGATTCACGTACCTATGAAGCTAATTTAATCAATGCTAAAGCTACTTATGAGATGGCTGCAGCTGATGCTGAACGTTATACTACCTTGTATAATCAAAATGCTATTTCTAAGCAAGTATTAGATAAGGCTGTTACAGCTAGAGAACAAGCTCGCGCTGCTCTGCTTAATGCTCAGACTAATATGAGTGAAACTAGCGTGCGTGCTCCCTTTGATGGTCGCATCGATACTGCTTCTGTCGAAGTTGGTAACTATGTAACTCAAGGACAAACTGTTTTAACAAAAATTAGCGACACTAATCCTGTAAATACTAAATTCAGTGTTTCTGAGCCGGAGTATTTAGCTATTACCGCAGCTAATGATGGTAAGGCTGCTTTAGATGATTTACATTTGGTGCTTTCTGATGGCACTGCCTATGAAGGTACAGGTCGCATTATTGAGGTAAACCGTGGTATTAGTAATAATACTGGTACTATTACTGTTAAAGCTCAATTTGATAATCCGAACCGTCGCTTGCTGCCGGGCATGTTTACACATATTAAAGCTGTTGGCGGTATTAAAAAAGACGCTATCTTAATTCCGCAGCGTTCTATTGTGGAAATGCTGTATAAAAAGTTTGTTTTTGTAGTTGGTCCTGATAAGAAGGTTAAAATGACCGAGGTTACTACTGGCAACATTGTTGACCGTCTCTTTATCGTAGAGAGTGGCTTGAAGGGCGATGAGACTATCGTTGTTGAAGGTACTGCAAAGCTGCGTAATGATGCTACTGTAAAAGAGCAGGTTATTACTGAAAAGGATTTGGATACTACTGATAAGATTGAAGGAAAGGCAAAATAATAGGAGGTAAGCTAAATGGCTAAGTTTTTTATTGACCGTCCGGTCTTCGCCATAGTTTTGGCTATCCTTATTACCTTAATGGGTGCTATTGCCGGTTTTAGCCTACCTATTGCTCAATATCCTGACATTACTAAGCCTCGTATTGCTGTTGAAACTATGTATGTAGGTGCTTCTGCTGACGTAGTTGAAAAGGCCGTAGCACAGGCTATTGAACAGAAGGTTAACGGCGTAGAGAATATGTTGGATATGACATCCGTTTCTACATCCTCTGGCCAATATAAGCTGAACGTACAATTCAACCTGGGTAAAAATGCAGATATAGCATCTGTAGAGGTACAAAACCGTGTCGCACAAGCAAGCTCTAGTTTACCGGGTGAGGTTTCTGGCTTTGGTATTACAACCGCTAAGGAATCTGCTGAAACTATTATGTATTTCGGTCTGTATTCTCCTAACCGTACCTATGATGGTATGTTCCTGAGAACCTATGCCGATGCAAACTTTATTGATGCTGTAAAACGTGTTAAGGGTGTATCTAAGGTTGACGAATACGGCCCAGAATATTCTATGCGTGTATGGCTGAACCCTGAAAAGATGGCAACACTGAGCATTAGTGTTGATGAGGTTGCTGCTGCTATCAAAACTCAAAACGTACAGGCTGCTGTAGGCTCCATCGGTAACCGTCCTACTGCTGCTATGCAAGAGACTACCTATTCGGCAACTGCTAAAGGTCGTCTGTCAACTCCTGAGGAATTTGGTAATGTTATCATTCGTAATGTGAATGGTGAGGTTACTAAGCTGAGAGATATTGCAACTATTTCTCGTGGACCTCGTAATGATATGGTTGTTTCCCGCCTGAATGGTGGTGACTCTGTTGTATTCCCGGTTTCTTTAACCTCTGATGCTAACGCTATTGAAACTGTAGCTAAGATTCGTGAGGTATTAAAGGAAGCAGAAAGTCGTTTCCCAGATGATATTAAGCTGGTAGTTATCCAGGACAACACCGAGTTCATCACAGAGTCTCTGGAAAAGGTAGCACATACCTTCTTCGAAGCTTTGGTGCTAGTTATTTTAGTAGTATTTATCTTCTTAGGAAGCTGGCGTGCAACCTTAATTCCTATTTTGGCTGTACCGGTATCACTGGTTGGTACCTTTGGTGCTTTCGTACTTATGGGCTTTACTATTAATACTCTGACTGCCTTCGCTCTGATCCTTGCTATCGGCCTGGTAGTAGACGATGCTATCGTAGTAGTAGAAGCTGTAGAGCATCATATCGAAGAAAATGGTTTGTCTCCTAAAGAAGCAACCTATCGCGCAATGCAAGAGGTATCTGGACCTGTAGTTGCTATTGCCTGCGTACTGTCTGCCGTATTCGTTCCGGTAGCTTTCACTGGTGGTACTGTAGGTGAATTGTACAAGCAATTTGCTTTGACCGTATCCGTATCCATGA
>JAKSOK010000045.1 GCA_024405615.1 Phascolarctobacterium sp. | reverse complement strand
CAACTAAACCTGTAAACATTAGCGCGCCTCCTTTACTAAGCCAGTAACCAACAGGTCACTGCCAAGCTGGTGATATTCTACCTGCTCCAGTTCCCAGCTATCCTGCATCAGTTCGCAGCCTTCGCCACCTACAGCAGTTAAGCTTTCCTTACCCCCTAAAAGCTTGGGAGCAATAAAAGCACAAATTCTATCCGCGTAACCTGCATCCTTGAAGGCACCTAGCACAGAGCTACCACCTTCTACCAAAAGACTAGTTATCTCGCGAGCTGTCAGCTCTTGGATAAGAGCATCTATATCAACTTTACCCTCAATAAAGGGAAGTTGTACCAATTCCACGTTGGGCAATACGCTGAACAGTTCCATTTTAGCAGGATCTGCTTCAGTGCTGGTAATAATAATCGTTGGTGCCGCAGGATTCAAAACTGCATTCATGATATTTGTTTGCAGCTTAGCATCCAACACAATACGGATAGGATTTTTACCCTGTACCATGCGAGTTGTCAATTCAGGGTCATCAGCTAAAACAGTGCCAATACCTACCAGCACCGCATCATGCTGTTTGCGCAGACGATGTGCATAGGTTCTAGCTTCTTCACCCGTAATCCATTTGCTATCACCGGTTTTAGTAGCAATCTTGCCGTCCAGTGTCATAGCATATTTCAAAGTAATGAAAGGTCTGCGCTTGGTAATCCAGGTAAAGAAGCGTTCATTTAAACGTAAAGCTTCTTCTTCACAGACACCAACCTTAACCTCAATACCCATGTCCTGCAAATACTTCAAGCCCTTGCCTGCAACCTTAGGATTAGGATCCGTACAAGCAACAACTACCCTACGGATACCAGCCGCAAAGAGAGCTCGACAGCAGGGACCAGTACGACCGAAATGAGAGCAGGGTTCCAGAGTAACATAGGCAGTACAGCCAACAGAAGCCTTACCGGCATCACGAATAGCCATAACCTCCGCGTGAGGCTCACCAGCCTTATGATGGTAACCTTCGCCCACTATTTCCCCATCTTCATTTACCAGTACACAGCCAACCATAGGATTAGGACTTGTATTGCCCTCTGCCTTCAGCGCCAGCTCCAAAGCAAGCTGCATATAATATTCGTCGTTCATAATCTACCTCAAATAAAAATCGCGCTACCAAACCTTCTAGGGGTAGCGCGAAAAGCTTTTGCATATAAAAATAGTATGCCAATTCTAACCTTTTCTCATCCAGACTATACTGTCGGTACAGGAATTGCACCTGTTCATGCTCTTATGCAAATGTTCTAGAAGTGCCGGAAGACGAGGAAGAAAAGATTTTACGAAGCGCAGGCGTACATATCAGTACGTCAAGCGAGGAAAATTTTTTCTGACAAAGTATAACGGTGCTTATAGAACATTTGAAAAGCTCGCGGACTATACCGCCGGTGAGGATTTTCACCTCGCCCCAAAGGTTCTCTATAAAATTATATTCTTATTATATCACGGTGAGCCAAGATGTCAATAATTCCCAAAGTTTAGCTTAGCTTTTTCAGTAAAGCTTTACACTCTGGTGTAATCTGACGTGGCTCCATAATCTCCTGGAGATACTCCACCTGTCTACGGCTGGACTTGGGATTAGTTAAACTCCAATAGGTAATAACCATTTGCAGGAAACGCTTAATTCTCAGTTCCTGACG
Source organism: Phascolarctobacterium sp. (assembly GCA_024405615.1). Classification (GTDB taxonomy): domain Bacteria; phylum Bacillota; class Negativicutes; order Acidaminococcales; family Acidaminococcaceae; genus Phascolarctobacterium_A. Next base: position 8,769 of record JAKSOK010000045.1, on the reverse strand, counting down.
TTTAGTGGTAGAAGCAGGTCGCTTCCAAACGGGAGCAGCAGTATCTGCTTCGGGCTCTTCAATGGATTTTTGCCATAATGCGTATAGTTCAAGATAAACATCTGCTGGCTCTGCCATTTTACTACGGGCCAATTGAGTAACTATATCTCTAAAGCTACGCAAAACAGTTTGGAGCCAACCTTCCAGCTCTTTGTTTTTAAGAACGCCACTATTTTGATAATCAGCGATCACTAAGTAACTATTAAACAGAGGCTTGTAGGAGTGGAAAACGCCTTCGTTACCATCTACGCGACAGTACATAGCTAAGTGCATTTGCAGTTGCCACATAACAAGTTGGACTAATTGCAGATCTCTTTTTTGCCAAAGCTGCTTGAGCATTACTCTTTCTAGCCAATGTGCTTCGCTGAGCCATTGACGTCGAACAATACGAGCAGTCAGGCTGGTCCACTCATTCCAAAAACCACAGAGCTTAGTTGTAGACAAATTCTGTGTGAAAGCTTTAACTAGTTTACAGGTGATAGCTCGCATTTCTGTTAGTCGTCTATCAACGACGGTGTAAACAAGAAAATCTACGAACTCCCTACCCGTATCTTGAAATTCAGGCTTTGCTAATACTTCTAATAAAGCAGCTTCTTGAGCTTGTAGCTGTTGCTCAAAAATATCATTTCTACGTTTACGAATAGCCGTAGATAATACTTTTCTTAAAGCATCCAAAAGCTGTTGGCCAGAAACCGTATTTAATTTTTCTGCTAGTTTGGGACCGAGCTGCTCCAGTTTTTCCTGTTCTCCTGCCTGGAGAGCTAAACAGAAATCTAGAACTACAGCTAAGGATTGCTTTTCTTCCATGTAAAACCTCTCTACTATCCGTAAGCTTTAGGCTTAGAGATTCATTTCACCTTCATAAACAGTACCAGCAACAGTATCAACAGTTACCAATTGACCATCCCACAGTAAAGCTGTAGCTTGTGCAGCACCTACGATTACAGGGATGCCACAGGTAATGCCCACAATAGCTGCGGTGGAAGTCAAGCCACCCTCTTCGCAAATAATTGCAGAAGCACGTTTGGAAACCAGAGGAACGAATTCTTCGTTGAGAATATCGCAAACCAGAACGTCGCCCTTCTTCAGTTTTTCTTGATAATCGGATACGCGAACAGCATTGCAAACTTTACCAATAACAGTTTTCTTACCAATACCAGTACCTTTAACTAATGTATTACCCATGGTAACCACCTTTATCATATTAGTAGATCCTGGAGAACCTACGGGAACGCCTGCGGTAATAATTACGGAGGCGCCATCGCTGATTGCTCCATTACTTAGTGCACATTTCAAAGAAAGATCAATCATTTCATCAGTATTAGCGGAGAAAGGTCCTAAAATAGGAACTACGCCCCAATACAATTGCATAGCGCGTACACGCTCAGGGTTACGAGACATAGCAATAACCTTGGATAAGGGTTTATATTTCGCTACCATACGAGCGGTATAACCGGATTCAGTAATGCTCAGAATAGCATCAGCATCAATTTCGTGGGAAATTTGTACTACCGCATGGCTGATTGCATCCGTGGGGTGAGTACATTCATGAATGCCGATATGTCTATAGATTGCATCATAGTCCAGAGATTTTTCGGTACGCTCAGCAATTTGTGCCATGGTCTTTACTGCTTCTAAAGGATATTTACCGGAAGCAGTTTCACCGGACAGCATGATTACATCAGTACCATCATAAATGGAGTTAGCTACGTCACTTGCTTCGGCACGAGTGCAACGGAAGCTATGGCACATGCTTTCCAGCATTTGAGTAGCAGTAATAACCGGCTTACCAGCTTTATTACATTCGTGAATAATCATCTTTTGGACAATGGGAACTTCCTCGGAAGGAATTTCTACGCCTAAATCGCCACGAGCAACCATAACGCCATCAGAAACATCAATGATTTCCTTGATGTGTTCTACACCAGCTGCATTTTCAATTTTTGCGATAATACCCATGGATAAGCCTTCATCCTCTAATACTTTACGGATAGCAAGTACATCATCCGCCTTTTGCACGAAGGATGCTGCTACATAGTCCATACCATGACGAGCAGCAAAAAGAATATCCTTTTTATCCTGTTCGGACAGGAAGGGTAAATTTAATTCTACGCCAGGACAAGCAACACGCTTACGAGAGCTAATGTCGCCACCTGCAATAACACGGGTACGAATGACATTGCCTTCTATACCAATAACCTTGAGGCCCAGCATACCATCAGATAAAAGTACGCTGTCACCAACCTGCAGCTCATTGGGCAAATTATTATAATTTACATGAGCTAATTGGGCAGTACAAGGAACATCCTCAGTAGTCAGGTCAAATTCTTGGCCTTCAACCAACTTAACAGTACCTTCCGGGAAAATGCCCAAACGCATTTCCGGACCTTTAGTATCAGCTATGGTAGCAATGACTTTACCAGCCTTGCTTGCGGCCTCCTGAACTAAAAGCAGGCGCTTATTATGCTCTTCATGAGAACCATGAGAGAAGTTAAAGCGCGCCATGTCCATACCGGCCTTCATCATCTTGCTTAGAAGCTCAGCGTCATCTACACTGGGACCTACTGTACAAATAATTTTTGTCTTTTTCATTTGAACCTGTCTCCTGTAACAAAACCTAGGCCCCATTGTAGGACCTAGGTTTAAAAGCACACAATATTAACAATTAAGCTTTGTAAGCTTTAATCTTTTCAATCAGTTTAGGAACGATTTTGTTCAGGTCGCCAACTACGCCATAGCTTGCAACGCTGAAAATGGGAGCCATTTCATCTTTGTTGATAGCAACAACACAGCCAGATTCTTTCATGCCAGCCAAGTGTTGAATTGCACCGGAAATACCGCAAGCAATGTACAGCTTGGGTTTAACGGTTTTACCGGATTGACCAACTTGTTGAGAATGAGGCAGCCAGCCTTCGTCAATTGCAGCACGAGAGCCGGATACAGCGCTAACTTCAAACAAGCTTGCCAATTCTTCCAGCATAGCGAATTTATCACCGCTAGCCATGCCACGACCACCGGATACCAGAACTTCTGCATCCTCAATCTTAATAGAATTGCCACCGGTTAAAGCGGTCTTCTTAACGATTTCTACACGGCTAACCTTGTCGCCTTCAGGTGCAAAAGCAATAACTTCACCAGTACGGCTCGGATCTGCTTCCTTAGGAGCAAACACTTTAGGACGAACGGTACCCATTTGCGGGAAGGTTTCGTCGCAAACGATGGTAGCATAAATGTTACCACCTAATGCAGGACGAGTCCAGCTTACTAAGCCGTCTTCGTTAATTTCAACTGCGGTGCAATCTGCGCACAGACCAGTGTTCAAACGAGCACTAATACGAGGTGCCAAATCACGACCATCAACAGTTGCGCCCAACATTAAAGCGCTAGGATTATATTTCTTTACTAATTGGCATACTGCATCAGCATACAAATCAGTAGTGTAATCTGCATATTCAGGACCTTCAACGGTATATACGATATCTGCACCAGCAGCAATCAGTTTAGCAGGTTTGTCGCCAGCTTCAGCACCGATTAATACTACTGCACATTTTTCCTTTGCTTGAGCAGCTAAGTTTGCTGCTTCGCCAACCAGCTCATAGGTTACACCCATCAGCTCGCCATTTTCTAATTCAGCTACTACCCATACGTTAGCGGGTTTTACTTCACTCACTTAAAATTCCTCCTTCACGCTGATTTTCAGCGGTTCCATTCTTAGCGCTTATGGCATCCTCCGGACATTCTCTCATGCAAGCACCACAGCTTAAACAGCTACGATAATCTATGAGAGCCTTCCCTTCTCTAATGCTTACTGCACCTACGGGACAGATAGCCACACATTCTTCACAGGCTATGCAAGTGCCCCTATCTACGATAAAAATCATCAATTACTCTTAGCGTTTAACAAGATTTGCTGCAATCAGCTTTTCAAGCAGAATATCTACAGCCTTATCAACGTCGTCTTCCTTGATAATTTCAGTATGAATTTCTGGGGGAACAGGGGTAAATGCCTTTTTAACCTTAGTGGGAGAACCCTTCAGGCCAGTATCCTCAGGAGCAATGCCTAAATCAGCAACACCCCAGGTAGGAATTTGAGCTTTACGAGCTTTCATTTTGCCTTTGATGGAAGCAAAGCGAGGTTCTTTTTCAGATTTAGAAACGGTAACCAGCAGAGGAGCTGCACATGCTAAAGTAGTAGCAACGCTCTCGTTTTCACGTTCAGCAACAAATTTACCATCTTCAAATTTCAGGCTTAAGGAACCAGTAATTTGAGGAATACCTAAATGTTCAGCGATTTCAGGACCAACTTGAGCAGTATCGCCATCAACAGCTTGTTTGCCGCAAAGAATCAGGTCATACTCACCAATCTTCTTAATAGCAGCAGCTAAAGCTTTACTGGTAGCCAGGCTGTCAGAGCCTGCTAAAGCACGGTCAGTCAGCAGAACTGCATCATCAGCACCCATGGAAATAGCTTCCTTCAGGATGTCAGCAGCTTGAGGTAAGCCCATGGTAATAACAGTTACTTTGCCGCCTTCTTTATCCTTTAAGGTCAAACCAACTTCAAGAGCTTGACGATCAAAGGGATTCATAATGTTTTCTACGCCTTGACGTTGCAGGGTACGAGTTGCAGCATCGAACTTAACCTTAGAAACGTCAGGAGTTTGTTTAATACATACGATAATATTCATATACTAACCTCCATAAAAGTTGAAGACATAATTAGATACCATATATTGTAACATTTTTTTGTATACAAAGCAACCAAAATTGCTAATAAAGTTCTCTCTCCTTAAAATGAATAATTAAAAACCGAGGTCTTTAAGGCCTCGGTCTAAATTATTTTTCTAAAAGGCAATTTTTTCCTAACACTTTTTCTAAAGCGGGCAATAATTCAGGATTTTCCTGGTCCACCCAAAAGCTAGGACTAGTTTTGATAATCTTTCTAGCACCCATCAAATGCAGATACACTACAGTCCCACCCTTAAAGCGGCTAAATACTCCTGCTAGCTGGCGTTGAGTTAAAGGATTATCTAGATAAGCTTCAACCTTAAGGTGCAAAGCTTTACCTGATTCTTGAACTACAGGCTTTTCCTCTAGCGATAGTTTAGATATTCTTGTAGCTATGATTTTCGTTTCTCGTTCATCAATATTCAGGCGACCTTCCACCGCTACTACATTATCCTGCATTACATCTCGCAAAGATTCATGATAAACCTTGGGGAAGATAATAACCGGCAAACGAGCAGAATAATCCTCCAAGGTTAATAGAGCCATAGAGTCTCCTTTTTTGGTATTCTTAATAACGCAGTCGGAAATAATGCCTGCCACTTTAACCTGCATACCATCCTGGTACTCGGTCTCCCCTAAAAATTGGAAGAGTGGCATGTACTTTTTCAGAACTTCTTTATAAGCCTCCAAAGGATGGCCTGTGACATAGAAGCCTAAAAGTTCTTTTTCATTAGCTAAATTTACAGGAGTAGGAATTTCCGGTAAATCCGGTAAGGGAATATCATTATATTCAGCAAAGCCACTATCCTCGCCGAAAAGATTCAGCTGTCCGGACGCATTATCCTTTTGATAAGACCAAGCCAATTCCACAGCACTTTCTAAGATTGCCAGCATCTGAGAACGTTTAACCCCAAAGCAATTCATAGCGCTACATTTAATAAGATTTTCCAGCACGCGTCGATTCATGACACGCATACTTACACGCTTGCAAAAATCTACAAAGCTGGTAAAGGGGCCACCATCTTCACGAGCAGCAATAATGGCATTTACCGCATTATCGCCCACGCTTTTGATACCCGCTAAGCCAAAGCGAATATTACCCTGTTTATCAACTGTAAACTCTAAATAGCTTTCGTTGACATCAGGCGGCAAAATCTTAATGCCTGCATTGCGGCAAACAGAAATATACCAGCTTAGTTTATCGCTATCCGTAATTACACTATTTAAAAAGGCAGCCATAAATTGACTAGGATAGTGGGCCTTCAGATAAGCAGTTTGGTAAGCAACTAAAGCATAGGCAACGGAGTGAGATTTATTAAAGCCGTAACCTGCAAATTTCAGCAACAGGTCGAAAATTTCGTTACTAACTTCTTCAGGAACGTTATGTAAATCTTTGGCACCCTTAACGAAGTCCGCACGCTGAGATTCCAGCACCTTAGCCTTCTTTTTACCCATGGCACGACGCAAAATATCTGCCTTACCCAAGGAGAAACCAGCTAAGGCGGAGGTAATTTGCATTACCTGTTCCTGATACAAAATAACGCCGTAAGTGTCCTTTAAAATGGGCTCGATTAAAGGATGCAAAACTCTTGCAGTACGCTTACCATGACGGCCTGCAATAAAGTCCTCGGCCATACCTGTCTCCAAGGGACCAGGGCGATACAAAGCTACCAAAGGAATTAAATCCTCGAAACGAGTGGGCGCCAACTGTACCAACAAATTAGTTATGCCAGCAGATTCCAGTTGGAAAACGCCGAAGGTATCGCCTTTGCGCAACATAGCACAGGTTTTCTCATCGGCTAAATCTATTTTATCAATATCTAAAGTTTCTCCAGTAGTAGCTTTAATAAATTTAATAGCATCATCTATTACTGTCAAGGTACGTAGGCCCAAGAAGTCCATTTTTAAGAGGCCCAGTTCTTCTACGCGGTTTTTGTCGTACTCAGTAATAATGTTTGCACCTTCACTATCTAGTTGCAAAGGTACATAATCGCGCAGATCACTTGGTGCAATAATTACACCTGCAGCATGAGTACCATAGTTACGAGGCAAGCCTTCTACGCCTTTGGACAAGTCTACAAGATGCTTAACATCAGGATTTTCCTCATACATAGCTCTAAAGTCATTACTTTGCTTTAAAGCTTTATCCAAGGTAATTCCAAGCTCACGCGGAATAGCTTTAGCAACCACATCACAATCATGATAGGTCATAGCCAACGCTCTGCCGACATCACGAACCGCAGCTCTAGCCTGCAAAGTACCAAAGGTAATAATCTGAGCTACATGCTCACTGGAATATTTTCTAACTACGTAATCTAAAACCTTATCCCTCTTACGGTAGCAGAAGTCCGTATCAATATCAGGCATGCTAACGCGTTCAGGATTTAAGAAACGTTCAAACAGCAAATCATATTTTAAGGGATCTATTTTCGTAATTCCCAGCAGATAAGCTACAATACTTCCTGCAGCACTGCCACGACCAGGACCAACAGGAATATCATGAGTATTACAATAATCTATAAAGTCCCATACAATCAGGAAATAGGCTGCATATCCCATTTGGTTGATAATTCCCAATTCAAATTCCAGACGTTGGTAAACCTCTGGAGAAGCATTAGGATAGCAGCGTTCCATATTTTTATCACACAGATAGCGCAAATAGGTCTTTTCGTCACTACCATCAGGAGTTTCAAACTTTGGCAATAATAGCTTGCCAAATTCCAAGGTTACATGACAGCGGTCAGCAATCTTGTTAGTATTTTCCATAGCTTCAGGGCACCAGGAAAACTTTTCCGCCATTTCATCGTAGCTTTTCAAATAAAAGCTATCATTAGGAAAACGCATACGATTAGGCTCATCAACCGTACTGGTAGTTTGAATACAAAGTAAAACGTCCTGTGCTTCTGCATCCTCTTTATGTACATAGTGCAAGTCGTTAGTACAAACCAGGCCTAAACCAAATTCTTTAGCTAGCTTAATTAACCCTTCATTAGTTTTACGTTCCTGTGCCAGCTCATGATCCTGCATTTCCAGGAAGTAATTGTCCTTGCCAAAAATGTCAATAAACTCTTTAATGACACGTCTAGCGCCATCCATATTGTTATTTATGATATTAACGGGCAACTCACCCGCAATGCAGGCACTAAGGCAAATAATACCCTTGCTATAGGCTCTTAAAACATCCTTATCCACACGAGGTTTATAGTAGAAGCCCTCAACCTGACCAGCACTAACAATCTTCATGAGGTTATGATAGCCTTCATTGTTTTCTGCCAACAAAATAAGATGGTACATACCACGATTATTCTTTTGCAGTCTGCTACCTTCAGCAACATAAACTTCACAGCCAATGATAGGATTTAAGCCTTGCTTTTCGCATTCCTGATAGAATTCAACAGCACCACACATATTGCCATGGTCAGTAATAGCAATGCTATCCATACCCAGCTCCTTAGCATAGCTAATTAGCTCCGGTATCTTAGAAGCACCATCTAAAAGACTATATTCTGTATGAACATGTAAATGTGTGAAGCGCTTATCCATAATTTTTATCCTCAGTATCTATATCAAATAATTATTGCCTTTGTTTTTCAAAATAAAAAATCCTCTATTATTATATCACCTTTACAGGCTTAATAATAGAGGATTTATTTTTAGTTTTTATTCATCGTAGATAATACGTTCCAGCTCCGCAATGAAGCTCTTGGTATCCTTAAACTGCTTATAAACAGATACAAAGCGCACATAAGCAATTTGATCAGTTTTAGCTAAATACTTCATAACTAATTCACCAATCTGCGTACTCTCGGCCTCATCACCAAAGGTAACACGCAAATCGTGCTCAATGCTATCCACGATGTTCTTAATACGTTCATTTGTAACAGGACGTTTCTCGCAAGCCTTCAACAGACCACGCATAAGCTTCATTGGATCAAAAAGCTCACGACTGCCATCCTTCTTATGCACGATTAAGGGAGATTCCTCGTACTTTTCATAGGTAGTAAA
>JAKSOK010000044.1 GCA_024405615.1 Phascolarctobacterium sp. | reverse complement strand
GAAATACTTTTGCAACCCTGGAGACATCAATATAAGTATGTAACTACTAAAGTGGATAATGATGTAATTTTCCGTAAAATTGTAGAAAAAGAGGGGCGGCACTGGTGTGGTGGCGTCATTGTAGAAGCTTATACTAAAGATGGCGAGCCTATGGGCAATTTCTTTGTAACTAATGATGGTCAAAATATTATTCTTCTGGAAAAAAATATGACCAAAATTGTTTGGAGCACAGAAGCTGTTGGCTAATTTTAAGTTATAGGTGAAAATTATGAGAAAAATAAAAGGTATTGCTTTAGCTGCTTTATTAGCTGCTCTTATAGTTCCTGCTATAAATTCCGCTGAAGCTGTTGATGCAACTTATGCTAGTAAAAAGGCTAAAATAGTCAATACAAATTATAACAACATTGTTCTTAATGAACAGGAACAAAAGCTTGACAAAAAACTTCAAGATATGAAACAAGCTTTTGCTAAAGCATATCCTATTAAGGTCTATGATGCTAATGTAATTTTTGATCCTAAGGTATGGAATGATGACTTATATAAGTTCTTCATGACGCTTCCCAAAGGCGCTGATTTGCACTTGCATGGTGGCGCTATGATGAATCCCATAGAGTACATTGACCTTTATGCAAGCTATGATAATGTGTATGTTTACACGCAATATGTTGATGAAAAAGGCCCACGTAAACAACCTGCGTTATTGCGTTGCTTCAAGAGTAAAGATGACGTAGAAAAGGGTTATGTAAATCTCAAAGAAGGGCTTGCTAATGGTAGTGTTGATAAGAATTGGATTTTCGATTTACTAAGCTGTAAAACTACTCCTAGCGATATTCGTATGTGGGATTACTTTGAGGATATTAGTAAAAAGAGAATTCAAGGCCAAACTCAAGAAATGCGTTTGAATTATTACATTACTGCTTTTGAAAGCTATTGTAAACGTAATGTAAACCATTTGGAGATTCAGGAAGTATTTTGGGATAATTTAGAAGATAGTCGCAAGAGTGTTCTAGCTATGCGTGAAGCATATTATGCTGTTAAGAAGAAATATCCCGATTTTACTATGAGAGTTATTCCTTCCTGTGTTAAGCTTCCCAATGCATTCACTGTTGAAAAAACTCAAAAAGCTTTTGACAATGCTATAATTCTTTCAAATGAAATCTTAGATGAATTTGATCCGCAAAATCCGAAGCCTTTTATCACTGGGTTGAACCTTTTGGCAGAAGAAGATTTAAGCCGTGATTTGGACCAATATGCTGAGGTTATGCATAATACCTTGAAGAAGAAACCAAGTCTAAAGGTTGAACTTCATGCCGGAGAAAGCTTACTTATGGACAATGACGATGTCGTTGATGCATATCTGTTAAAAGCGAATCGTTTAGGTCACGCTATTAATCTTTATCGTTATCCTAAAGCTATTGATAACATGAAGAAATCCAATGTAAGTATTTCTTTGTGCCCTGTAAGTAATAATATTTTAGGTTATGTATATGACTTGCGTATGCATCCTGGTGTAGAGTATATGCGTCGCGGTCTTTCTGTACATTTGGCATCTGACGATCCACTTAAAGAAGAACATGAAGGCTTAGTCGATGATTTCTTTATGGCAACTATTGCTTGGGATTTGAATTTAGCTGACATAAAAATGTTAGCTAAGAATTCCTTGAAAAATAGCTTCCTGACTAAGAAGGAAAAGCAAGCTGCTATTTCTGCTTGGGAAAACAAATGGAATAGCTTTGTTGAGGAATCTCTTAAAAAATAAATTTGTAAAATAAAAGAGCTCATAATCTTACGGTTATGGGCTCTTTTTGTTGCAATAATTGTTATAAGAAAACCTCCATCCTAAAAAGAATGGAGGCTTTAAATTTAGGTTATTATTGTTTTTCTTCTTCTAAATGTTTCATATAAAGCTTGGTTTCGCTAACAACAACACCAGAGAGCATTAACAAAGCTACCAAGTTAGGGAAGGCCATCAGACCATTTACGATATCTGCAATTGCCCAAATAGCTTCTAACTTCAGGAAGGAAGCACAAGAGATAATAAGAATGAAAGCTGCACGATAGGTAGGAATGCATTTAGTACCCCATACATAAACTGCGCAACGTTCGCCGTAATAGTTCCAACCTAAGATGGTAGTGAACGCGAACAGAGTCAAACCGATCATTAACATGAAATTACCTACGCTACCAAAGCCATTTGTGAAAGCAGCTGCGGTCATAGCAGCACCATTAGCAGGACCACACCATACACCTGTAACGACTAAGGTTAAACCGGTTAAAGTACAAATAATAATGGTATCGATAAAAGTACCGGTCATGGAAACAAGACCTTGTTCAGCAGACCAATTGGTTTTAGCAGCTGCAGCTGCGATAGGAGCGGAACCTAAACCAGATTCATTGGAGAATACACCACGAGCAACGCCGGAACGCATAGCCATCATAACAGTAGCACCTAAGAAACCACCTTGAGCAGCAGTAGTAGTGAAAGCGCTTTCGATAACCAGAGAAACAGCAGCAGGAATGTTACCTGCATTCATAATTAGAATACCAACGGTGCAAATAAAGTAGATACCTGCCATTGCCGGAACAACTGCGGAAGTAACCTTCGCAATAGATTTCAGACCGCCGAAGGTAATGATAGCAACTAAACCAGTAAGGATAGAACCAACCGCAGCAGGCTCTAAACCTAAGGTTAAATTACAAATTTCAACGATGGAGTTAACTTGTGCAAAGGAACCAGTACCTAAGCAAGCACACATAACACCAAAAATTGCAAATGCAATAGCTAAAGGTTTATATTTTTTTCCAAGACCATTTTCAATATAGAACATGGGGCCGCCAGCAACTTCGCCATTTTCATCAATAGTACGATATTTTACGGCCAGTAAGCATTCTGCGTATTTAGTAGCCATACCGAAGAAGGCTGCCATCCACATCCAGAAGAGGGCACCAGGACCACCGGCTTTAATAGCTGTTGCAACACCTACGATGTTACCAGTACCAACTGTAGCAGCAAGAGCAGTACAAAGAGCTTTGAAGGAGCTTACATCGCCTTCGCCTTTAGATTCAGCGAAGAAAATCAAGCGTAGAGCTAAAGGAAGCTTCATAACTTGAATTAAACCTAAACGTAAGGTTAACAGGATACCTGTGCCGATTAAAAGCACTAACATTGGTGGACCCCATACGAAGGAGTCGATTGCATTGAGGATGTCTAACATTTTTTTCTCTCCCTTTTACTTTTTTGTAAATAAAAAACTCTGAAGTTAAAAACTCCAGAGACTACAAATTCTGCTGCTATACTTCCCTAATAATATCAGCATTAAATGCTCCGTCCTTTAGCCTGAGAGATTAGACCTTGCGGTCTGTACACCTTCGGCGCCCACTTGAGGGACTCTCCAGAGTTATGTCCACATACAGTTCCTATCGATTGCTCGACACCTGAGATAATTGATCCTTCGGTAGGCTAGGCCTTCTCCTATATGTTTCATCCATCTTTATTTACTTGCTTAAGATTATATTATATTTATAATATTTTGTAAAGAATTCTGAAATGTATACATACTTTCTCAAAGAAAATGTATATTTTTACACATTTTTTTATAAATATACATGTTTTCAACAAATTATTCACTGATTTATATGTTTTATTTACAAATTTATGATAAAATATAGATAATTTAAGTTGAATGTTGGAGGAAGTAGTATGAAAAAATTATGTTTTTTGATCATGACAAGCATAATGATGCTTTGTTTGTCGTTTTCTCATCTGTGTATGGCAGCAACACAAGAAAAAGTTCTTAGAGTTGCTACTGAACCTTCTTTTGCACCCTTCGAATTTCAAGAAGAAGGCTCAGGGGAATTTACAGGCTTTGACATGGAATTGATTAGAGCTGTTGGTAAGCAAGCAGGTTATAAAGTTGTTATTAGCAATATGGGTTTTGATGCATTGATTCCCGCCTTGAAAGCTAAAAACATTGATTTAGCTATTGCTGGTATGACAATTACAGAAGAACGTAAACAACAGGTGCTTTTCTCTGATCCTTATTATACCTCTGGTCTTATTATTATGACTCGTAAGGATAACGATTCTATTAAGAGTATCAAGGATTTGGAGGGAAAGGTTGTAGCAGCTCAAATTGGTACTTCTGGTGAAAAGAAGGCACGTTCTATAAAGAATGCTAAAATTGTTTCCTTCAATACAAATTCTGAAGCTTCCATGGAGGTTGTTAATAAAGGAGCTGATGCTTCTATTAATGATGCGCCTGTAGTTGGCTATTACTTGGTTCAAGGTGGCGATAAAACCTGTAAGACTGTTGGCGAAAAAATGGAAGCTGAAGAATATGGCATGGCCATGAGAATAGATAACATTCAGCTGCAAAAAGATATTAATAAAGCCTTAGCTGAAATAAAAGCAAATGGTGAATATGATAAAATTTATAAAAAGTGGTTTGGGGAAGAAGCAAACGCTACCGCTAAAGCGCAAGCTCAAAAACAAGCGACTGGTTTAAGCTTCATGATAGACATTCTGCCGTTACTACTCCAAGGTGCAGGCATCACTATTGAAGTTTCAGCCTTGAGCGTATTCTTCGGTTTATTAATTGGCTTGGCTGTTGCTATTGCAAGATTGTCCGGTTGCAAGCCTTTAAGCATTCTTGCTGCTTGCTATGTAGATTTTATTCGTGGCACTCCGCTTTTGGTACAAATTTTCCTAGTATATTTTGCTTTACCTAACATTATTGGTCATCGTGTTGATCCTTTCTTTGCTGCAATTTCCGCTTGCTCCGTTAACTCTGGTGCTTATGTTGCCGAGATTTTCCGTGGTGGTATTCAATCTATCGATAGAGGTCAAATGGAAGCTGGTCGTAGTTTAGGTTTAACCTGGTGGCAAACTATGAAATTTATCATCATTCCTCAAGCTTTTAAACGCATTATTCCTCCTATGGGTAACGAATTTATTGCCATGTTAAAAGATTCCTCTTTGGTTTCTGTTATCGGTTTTGAAGAATTAACTCGTCGTGGTCAATTGATTATTGCTCGTACCTATGCATCCTTTGAGGTATGGTTAGCTGTTGCCTTTGTTTATCTGATTATGACTTTCGCCGTATCACGTTTAGTAGGAATTATGGAAAAGAGGATGAAAACAGAATGAGCAAGGAAATGATTAAGATTGAAAATCTCATCAAGCAATTTGGTGATTTAAAAGTATTAAAAGGTGTTAATTTAACAATAAATGAGGGCGAGGTAGTGGTTATTTTAGGTGCTTCCGGTGGTGGTAAGAGTACACTTTTACGTTGCATCAATCGCTTAGAAGAGCCTACTAGCGGTACTATTACCATAGATGGTAAAGTTGTTACTGAAGCCAATATTGACGAGATTCGTAGTGAAGTTAATATGGTGTTCCAACACTTCAATTTATTCCCGCATATGACCGTATTAGAAAATTGTACTCTTGCACCTATTAAGGTAAGAGGGATAGCTCAAGCTGAAGCAGAGAAGACTGCTAAAAAGTATCTTGAGCGTGTTGGTTTGCTAGAAAAAGCTGGAGTATATCCTGACCAATTGTCCGGTGGTCAAAAGCAACGTGTTGCGATTGCTCGTGGCTTATGCATGCATCCGAAGGTTATTCTTTTCGATGAACCTACTTCAGCACTTGATCCCGAAATGGTACAAGAAGTACTTGATATCATAAAAGAGCTTGCTAATATGGGGATGACCTTAGTTTTGGTAACTCATGAAATGGGCTTTGCACGTGAAGCTGCTGATAGAGTAATCTTCATGGCTGATGGCAATATTCTGGAACAAGGTACACCTGAAGAGGTTTTCAACAATCCTAAAGAAGAGAAGACAAAGCAATTTCTGTCTAAAATTCTTTAAGATTTCTTCGTATACATTTATTGATATAATTCATCATTTAGGGCGGAGTCAAAACTCCGCTTTTTTTCTTGCCAAATTGACATACTTATTATATAATAAGATGATTATAACTATGTCTAAAAGGAGCTTTTTGATTTGGCAACAGGTATTATTAGTGGAGTACGCAAAAACAGCTTAGCCGAAGCTGCTGGCATAAATGCCGGTGAAAGACTGGTTAGTGTTAATGGTACCCATGTTAAAGATATAATTGAATTAAGCTATTGTCTTACAGAAGAAGAGCTAGATTTAGAGCTTGAAGGCAATTATGTCAATACCCGTATTGTCCATATTTCCAAGCTGCCTGATGAAGATATTGGCCTGGAGTTTGATTCTGCAGTCTTTGATAGAGTAAGACTTTGCGCTAATAAATGCAAATTCTGCTTTGTAGACCAAATGATACCTGGTATGCGTAAAGGTCTTTATGTTCGTGATGATGATTACCGCCTAAGCTTTTTATATGGTAACTTTGTAACTTTAACGAACATGGCAGAGAGAGATTATGAGCGTATAATCTCTACACATATGACTCCACTTTACGTTTCCGTGCATTGCACTGATCCTGCTAGACGTTGCGAATTGATGCAAAATCGCTTTGCTGGAGATATCCTTGCAAAGCTACAGCGTTTGATTGCTGCAGGTATTGAGGTTCATACTCAGATTGTTTGCTGCCCAGATTGGAATGATGGAGAAATTCTCACCAAAAGCTTTGAAGAATTATATGCTCTGCATCCAGGCGTACTGACCATGGCGGTGGTTCCTGTTGGCATGACGAAGCATCGTGAAGGTTTGGCTGCCTTAAGGCCCTTTACACCTGAGGAAGCAGGAGCACTGATTGATCAGGTTACGAAATGGCAGCGCAAATGTCGTCGTGAGACTGGCAAAACTTTTATTTATCTTGGAGATGAGTTCTACCTTTTAGCAGGTCGAGAATTGCCAAAAACTAGCTGGTACGATGGTTTTCCACAATTGGAAAACGGTATTGGCTTAACGAGAAACTTCATGGAAGAATGGCAAGCTACTCTTAAAACCTTGAAACGTGCCAAAACTAAAGCAAAGGCTATCATTCCTGTAGGAGAGGGTGGTTACAAGGTTCTTAAAGGACTCATGGATAAGCTTAATGCACAATATGGCTCTGAGCATGAGTTTATGCCTATTAAAAACAAATTCTTTGGTGGCTATGTTAATGTTACCGGACTTTTAACAGGTGGAGATTTATTAAAAGTCTTACCAAAAGGTCAACGAGTTATTTTACCGCAGGTGCTTTTGAATAGTGATGACTTTTTTCT
This sequence comes from Phascolarctobacterium sp., assembly GCA_024405615.1. GTDB lineage: Bacteria > Bacillota > Negativicutes > Acidaminococcales > Acidaminococcaceae > Phascolarctobacterium_A. The sequence goes on along the minus strand of JAKSOK010000044.1, from coordinate 3,329 downwards.
GGATGATATGAGCTATGCAGAATTTAAGGCTCAATATGAAGGAAAAGTTGAATTAGCTAAGGGAGCAGCTGAACTCTTGCATTTATTGTTAGGAATGTGATTTTATGCTTCAGGTATATACAGGAACTGGAAAAGGAAAAACGACAGCCGCTCTTGGAGTAGCCTTAAGAGGAGCTGGTTATGGCTTAAAAACTATGATGTTTTCCTTTTTAAAAGACGACCCTAATTATGGAGAAGCAAGGGCCTTTAGATTTTTACCAGACTTCGAATTATATCAGGTTGGTCGTGATGCCTTTGTAAACTTCCATAATCCAGACCCTGTCGATTTAAAAATGTGTAGAGATGGCTGGGAAAAAGCAAAACAGGCTATTCTAGAACGTAAAGCAGATATTATTATTTTAGATGAATTAAATATAGTGCTATGCACAAAGATGTTGCCTTTAGAGGAAGTTATAGAATTTCTTAAGCAAAATAAGAGTGCACTTGAAATCATAACAACTGGCAGAGGCGCACCTGATGAACTCATCAAGATAGCGGATTTAGTTACAGACATGAATGAAGTGAAGCATTATTTCCATAAAGGAATAGCCTCACGTAATGGAATAGATCATTAAGTATTTGCTACTTTATAGTAGCTGCAAGGAGAAGGATATTAATTATGAGTAAGCCGATAGTTGCAATAGTTGGTAGACCTAATGTTGGCAAGTCTACACTATTTAATATTTTTGCCAACAGTCGTATTTCTATCGTTGAAGATACCCCTGGTGTTACCAGAGACCGTCTTTACGCAACTGCTGAATGGCTCGATAGAGAATTTATGATGGTTGATACTGGCGGTATTGAAATCATGAACGCAGATGCTATTGCAGTTTCCATTAGACAACAAGCGGAGATTGCTATTCGTGAAGCTGATGTAATCATGTTTGTTGTTGATGCTCGTGCAGGTATCACAACTGAAGATGAGGATGTAGCTCGTTTACTGCGTCAATCTAAGAAACCCATTGTTTTATGTGTCAACAAAGCGGATTCTCCTAAGCAAGAGATGAATATGTACGAGTTCTATAACCTGGGCTTGGGTGAGATTTATCCTGTATCTGCAGTCAACCATTTAGGCTTAGGCGATTTGTTGGATGCAGTAGTTAAGGAATTCCCTGATGGTAGCGCTACCTTAGATGATGAAGAAGACGTAATTAAGGTTGCTTTAATTGGTCGTCCTAATGTAGGTAAATCCTCTATTTTCAATGCATTGGTAGGCGAGGAACGTTCCATCGTAAGTAATATTGCTGGAACAACTCGTGATGCTATTGATACTGCAGTTACACGCAATGGTCAGAAATATCTTTTCATTGATACTGCAGGTATGCGTCGTAAGGGTAAAATTGATGAACCTATTGAAAAATATAGTGTTATGCGTTCCTTACGTGCAGTAGACCGCAGTGATGTAGTTTTAATGGTATTTGATGCTGTTGAAGGTATTACTGAGCAAGATAAGAAAATCGTTGGTTATGCTCACGAAGCTGGTAAAGGTTTGGTTTTCGTTGTTAACAAATGGGATTTGTATGAAAAGCAAAACGATTCCACCCTGCGTTATCAAGAGGAAATTCGTAAGGAGTTGGTCTTCTGTCAATATGCACCGGTAGTCTTCGTAAGTGCTGTTACTAAGCAACGTATTCATCGTTTGCCGGAAGTTATTAGCTATTGTGCTGAGCAAAATGCTATGCGCGTTTCTACTAGCGTTTTGAATCAAGTGCTGGAAGATGCTGTTGCCATGAATCCTACACCTACAGAACACGGCACACGCTTAAAGATTCTTTATGCAACTCAGGTTAAGATTAAACCGCCTACATTTGTTGTATTTGTAAATGATCCGGAAATCATGCATTTCTCTTATCAACGTTATTTGGAGAATAAATTCCGTGAAGCTTTTGGCTTTGAAGGAACACCTATTGAAATGATTATTCGTGGTAAACAAGAAGAAGAATAGTAGTTAGGAAGGTTTTTTATGTTTACAGATATAGGAGTTTTGCATTATATAGCATGCTACATACTAGGGCATATCTGCGGCTCCGTGCCAAACGGACTTTGGATTGTTAAGCTCCTATATGGCATAGATATTCGTGAGTACGGTAGCAAAAACATTGGTACCACTAATGTTTTCCGTACAGTAGGGTGGAAGGTTGCAATTATTGTTCTTTTAGGAGATGTTCTGAAAGGAATCCTACCTGTAGTATTGATTAATTGCTTATTCCATTCACCAGTATTAAATGTTGTTACTGCTTTAGGTGCATTTTTAGGACATAGCTATTCTGTTTTCCTTAACTTTAAGGGAGGCAAAGGCGTTGCAACAGGTATAGGCATAGTAATTTTTCTTATGCCTAAAGCTGCTGTAGCTGTAACAGTGGTTTGGCTCATTTTGGTGCTTTTAACTAGATATGTTTCTTTAGGTTCTATTGTTGCAGCCTTGAGTGCACCAATTTTTGCCTGGTATTTTAATTATCCTATGGTTTATGTGCTTTTAGTTGCTTTTGCAGCTGGAATTATTGTTCTGCGCCATCATGAAAATATTAAGAGACTTTTAAGTGGCACAGAGTCAAAAATTAAACCAGGACATATGGATAAAAAATAAAAATTTATTAATAATATTTGACATATTATCATAGAAGTATTATAATTGACCTAATAATATACAGTAAGATAGAGGCGCGGAAAACAAGAGTAACCTAAGGAGCGGCAGTGTTGATTTAGGTAAAAGGGTTACCGCCGAAGCACAGTAACAGGCATGAAGCTGTGCTGGTTCGTAGGAAAATATTTTACGAACTGTCGCTACTGATAATGTGGTCAGCAGCGGAGCGCTATCACAGCATATTTATATATGTGAGTTAGTGTGAGCCGCTGTTAATACAGCGGCTTTTTATTTGCCAAAGGAGTGTAGAAATGATTAAGGTTTTAGTTGCTGGTGCCTTAGGCCGTATGGGTACTGAGGTTTGTAAAAAAGTTTGTAGCGAGGAAGGCTTAGAGCTGGTTGGTGGTGTAGATATTAAAGAAACTACTATAACTCCTGCTGAAGGTGTAACCGTAGGCGTTACCACTGATATTGAAGCTGCTATTGCTGCTTTAAAGCCCGATGTAGTTGTAGATTTTACCCGTCCTAATGTTGTAATGGGCAATTTACGTAAAGTATTGCCTTTAGGTGTACATTGCGTAGTTGGTACTACTGGTTTTAAACCGGCTGATTTAGAAGAAGTTGACGCTTTAGCAAAAGCAAATAATACTGGTCTTCTGATTGCTCCTAACTTTGCTTTAGGTGCAGTTGTAATGATGAAATTAGC
>JAKSOK010000043.1 GCA_024405615.1 Phascolarctobacterium sp. | reverse complement strand
ACCACTAATGATTAGAATATCTTCAATGCCGCTAGCCAATGCCTCTTCAACGATATATTGAATAGTAGGCTTATCAACAATGGGAAGCATTTCCTTGGGACAAGCCTTAGTAGCCGGTAAAAATCTTGTTCCTAAACCAGCTGCCGGAATAATTGCCTTTCTAACTTTTTTCATGACAGCGATCTCCCTTATTTCTTGTAGCCCTGAGGATTTTTACTTTGCCAGTTCCAGGTATCACGACACATATCTTCTAAATCGTGCTTAGCTACCCAACCTAGAATTTCATGTGCCTTATCAGAATTTGCCCAAAATTCCGGCAAGTCTCCTGCACGTCTAGGCCCAAATTCATAGTTTACTTTGATATTATTGCTTTTTTCAAAAGCATTTACAATATCTAGAACACTATAAGGAGTTCCTGTCCCTAAATTAAAAATTTCTGTGCCTTTATTCTTCACTGCAAAATCTACAGCTTTAACATGTCCATCTGCTAAATCCATTACATGAATGTAATCTCTACGACAAGTCCCATCCGGAGTAGGATAATCATTACCAAAAATCGTTAACTTATCTCTTCTGCCAACAGCAACTTGCGCAATATAGGGCATTAGGTTATTTGGAATACCTTGGGGATCTTCGCCAATCATACCACTTTCGTGAGCCCCAATAGGATTAAAATAACGCAATAAAACAACGGACAGGTCCTTATCTGCGACAGTAGCATCCTGAAGAATTTGCTCCATCATAGATTTAGTCCAGCCATAAGGATTGGAACAAGTGCCACGTTCCATAGTTTCCATATACGGCGCCGCATTCTTTTCTCCATAAACTGTTGCAGAAGAAGAGAAAACAATATTATGACAGCCGCTTTCAGCCATTACTTCCAACAGAGTCAAAGTCGTATCAATATTATTACGATAATAAGCAATGGGCTTTTGAACAGATTCGCCAACCGCCTTTAAGCCGGCAAAATGAATAACGCAATCAATTTTATTCTCCGCAAAAATCTGCTGCATAGCCGCCTTATCCTTAACATCAGCAGCATAAACAACCACATTTTTTCCGGTCAGTTCTTCCACACGTTTTACAGCTTCAGGAGAACTATTGCAATAATTATCAACAACTACAACATCATAACCTGCATCCAACAAAGCAACTGCAGTATGGGAACCAATATATCCAGCTCCACCAGCTAATAAAATCTTCATAAACTTATCCCCTGTAACTATCCAAATATTTTTTGAAACAACCTTTTAATAGTATATTTTAATCCGTGGTCATGAAAACAAATAATACCGCCTATAATCTTTCTAGACAAAAACGGCAAATCGCCACGAACTGCAGGATTTCCTCCGCCTCCTACACCTACCACAGCCTGTTTAGCATTTTCTATTGCTCTAAGTCTATTTTCGATTTCTATAAGCCTATTATTACAAATCGTTATAGGAAAGTTTAACTTCAAAAAGTCAGTATAAACCACTCTCATCTCATCAATCATGTCTTTACATTCGTTCCTTTGAGAAAAGAAAAATAAATGCACCATTGGAATACTCAAGTCCGCGATTATTTTTTTATTATATTTCAGGCAATAAGCATGACACATGTGTTCGTCATCACTGCCTCCGTCATATATAATTTCCCATAATTCTTTTTTGAATAGCATACAGTTTATAGAATATCTATCTTTGCTATTTACCTCATCATAAGGCAATTGTCTGGAAAAATTAATATATTCTTGAGGTACCAATGTTGTTTTTCTATGTAACCAGCGGCAAATATAAGGATATCCCCAAATTGTACCATTTGATCCACTACAAATTTCTTCTTTGGGAATTATTCTATATGGAGCATAAGGATCATTGGGAGTACAACCCACTAAATGCTCTCTAGCTATAGTATCGAAATACTCTTGCTTTAAATCATTAGAAAGTTCAATAATTTTTTTAAAACCATAAGGATTATTATTTACCAAAGAAGTAACATACGATAAATCATCACCATACTTTTCAGAAGATTCAATATAGCATTTGCACAGCTTATCCACCCAGTCTTCTGTTAATACCAGCACATCGTCATCCAGTTTTATAATATATTCATATTTTTTGAACCGTTCACTCTTAAACAATGTCTTTAAAGAGTAATAAGGGATACCTGGCTGAATATCATCGATTACATCAATAGTTTTAGGATATAGTTGATGATACCTTTTGCCAACAGCATAAGTTCTTTCACAATCATAGGACCCTCTGCCATTTTGTAATACAAAAATATGCACGCCACTGTCAGCAGAAAATTTAGCATGACTAGCAAGAGCCAACTCTAAACTTTCGTAATCCGCATATGCCAAAATTACAATAGCTAGTTTTTCTTTTAATTCTTTAATACTCAAACTCACGATTTGCACCTCTCTATTCTAAATAAGTTACACCACAATTTTTAACTTTGTATCCTTTAGCAGTACACAGCTTTACAAAATAAAATCCATACAAAACTTCCGCTAAGTAGCCTAATGTTCTTTTCCCATTTACAGTATATAAACTAGTATCCACTTTTTTGTCAATATCAAATAAAATAGAAAATAACCATTCACAATATTCTTTAAAAATATATGGCTTAACAATAAAAACCTGATACATAAGTTTATTAGGGGAGTTCAAATATTCAACGAAAGAGTCGTATTCTTCAGCATGATTTTCCTTTATATAATTTTCCAACAAAATTAGATCGTCAACGTGAACACCAGGAATTTTATCTACCCAATCATGATACACTGAAGTAATATTTATTTTCTCTAAACTTGTAGGATAGGGAATTATACAATCATATTCATTCAACAATTCAAGAATAGCTTTCTCACTTAATCCTATTATTTTACAAATACCATGAGTATCCTTATCTAAATGTACACATTTATAAACGGATTTCTCCTGGTCAACTTTAGCATCATCAAAAAAACGGTTTAATATTAATTGTCTTCTGTACTGCATACAACCAATATAATCAAACTTTTCAAAATCAATATTTTTCCATGCCCAGTATAAACTAGTACACTCACAATACTCCCTATTTCTAATAGAAATATTATCTCCTGAATCATCGCCAATAGTATTATCTCTCAACCACGCTAAATCTTTACTAGAAACAACGCCATCTTTTGTTTCGTTAATACACGCTCGTCCAGCATGAATAGCTTTGATAAAATCCTCCTCTAAAATAGGATAAGGTTTATGATATGACACAAACAAAGCACCCTTATTATTTCCTAAAATAACCTGTTCCATAAAAGCAACTCCTTCCTTATTGACAATTTTTATACTCATCACAGATTTTCTGTGTTTCGCCGAAATCCTTCTTCACGCCACAATCCAACCAGAGTACTTTGTTACAAAGTCTTTCAATCATCCCAATATCGTGAGATACGATTATAATCGTAGTTCCTTTATTTATCATATCACGAATTCTTTTTTCACATTTTTCCTGGAAACGATAATCCCCTACTGATAAAACCTCATCTACAATTAATATGTCTGCATCGACTACTGTTGCAATCGCAAAACCTAATCTAGCATACATGCCACTAGAGAAATTTTTAACCGGAACGTTAACAAATTTATGCAGTTCCGCAAAATCAATAATTTCTTCAAAGTGTTCCTGCAAAAATTGGCGGCTATGTCCTAATATAGCACCATTTAGAAAAATATTTTCTCTAGCTGTTAACTCTGGATCAAATCCGGCACCTACTTCAATTAGTGGAGCTATGGTTCCTTTGACGGTAACACTACCACAGGATGGTTCCAATACTCCAGCTAGTATTTTGAGCATTGTGCTTTTGCCAGCTCCATTAAAACCAACAATGCCTATAATGTCGCCTTTTTCTATATCAAAGCTGACATCGTTTAAAGCAACGAATTCGTTAAAAAGCAGCTTTCCCTTTAAAAGTTTAACTATGTACTCTTTAAAGGTATCCACTTTTTCTTCCATCAAGTTAAACTTCATGGATACATTTTTAACACTTACAACAGTTTCCATATTGTCACCTAAATATAAAGAATAAATTGATTTTGTAATTTGTTAAAGCAATAGTAACCTACAACTAAAGCAACTATTGCAAGTAACGCACACAGTCCCATCAAACTCATATCAGGAATAACATTACTATATACAACGTCTCTAAAAGCTTGTAAATAATAATATAAAGGATTTAATTTCATTATCCATATATATTTTTGTGGAACAATGCTAATCGGATAGAAAATTGGAGTTGCATAATTAAGAGCCGCTAAAGCAACTCCGTATAGATGGAACATATCTCTAAAATAAACGGCCAGTGCAGATAACAACATACCAACGCCCAAACAGAAAATAAATAGTAATACCAAAGGCACTACTGCAAACAAAATCTTAAAAGAAATTGTTTGTCCAGTATAAATCATTATCGCTAGCATTGCCGGCAAGGTGAAGCAAAGGTTTACACCGCAAGAAGCAACTCTAGAAAAAGGAAACAAGTACTTGGGTACATACACTTTCTTTATCAACGAACTATTTTGCAAAATTGATCCCATAGCAAAATTTGTTGCTTCAGAATAGAAGGTAAATATAATCTGTCCAGTTAATAAATACAACGCAAAATTTTTAATTTCGAATCGAAAAAGCTGTGAAAAAACCATTGCTGTAATAAACATCATAAGCAACGGATTCAACATGCTCCATACTACACCGAGAATACTACGCCTATATTTTGTTTTTATATCTCTCACCACAAGTTCTTCTACAAGATTGCGGTACTTACGCATTTCCTGAAACATTTTATTCCTTACTCTTTCCTAAATACTCCCACCAAAACTTATTACTACCCAGTTCATTTTTTCTAAAATCAGTATATTTACGATTTAGCAAATCATAATTTATCAGACATGATAGTGCTTTTGACAATACGTAAACAAAAGAATATAACGAATTTTTTTCGTATTTATTACTACGAATTTCCGCAAGCTTCTTATCTGCAGCGATGTTGGTAATACCCTCTAGACAGCTACACATATCTTTTATCGCTTGTGCTAAAACATTAATTTCTTTCAAATTAAGACTTACACTACGTTTAAAAAGCCTACCCAGTATCGCAACTGTGAACGTCCATCTGTTACACCCTTTTGCATAATGGTTCATAATTAACATGTTACGGTCTGAAAAATAATTTACCCACAGTGCCTGTTTACCTTCAAAAGCCTCATGCCATACACCGATTCCGTTCATATGTATCAATTTACGTTCATTTCTAAGGCTATATTCAATATCGTCACCTTTAACGAAAACAGGTAAAGGCAAGCCAATTTTTTCAACTCTATTTAAAGGTACGCAACAATACCACCAGGCTCCATATTGGTTATCACAATCAGAAATATGCTCATTATCTAATAATACTTGTTGCTGCGATAAATTCCATCCTTGCCCTAGACTATGCAACCTAATTTTACCCCAATATGCGGTATTCTCATGTTGAATGCAAGGTGTCTGCATTCGCAGCATAGCACCACTTAAGAAGCTTTCCTTATATTCAGATTTCAAACCACACAGCAAAGCATACATATGCTCTAATGCACTAGTTTCTAAATCTATATCATCATCCATAAGCAGCACATAATCATTAGTTTTTTGTTTTAGGTTTTCTAGAAGGCCTCTTGTAAAACCGCCACTACCACCATAATTGGGATTATGAATGATCCGCAAGCTATCAGTTTCACATTCTTCTAGTGTAGAACCATTATCTACTACTAAAGTACTTAACCAGGAATGATTTTTGCTAAACTCCGCCAGCTTTTCCATAGTAACTTTAACGTATTGCTCACGTTTAAAGGTACAAATGGATACTCCGATTTTCAAGTCTTTCCATTCGTTAAAATCACCTTGATAGCTGACAGTTTTAATTACACATGGGGTCTCTGCTTGAAACCGTAAGCCTATTATTTCACCTTTAATTTCTTCTATTAATAAGTTCTTTTCAAAAGTACCTGTGACATCTATCTTAGCTAAAATACACGCACCTTTGCCGATGCTGTAAATTTCCAGCTGCCCTTTTCCCTCTATTTCACCGCAAATATTTAACTCCTTTATCGTAGTATATTTAATCCATTTACAAATACTAAAACAATTGAAGTATGTTAAAAAATCAGCGCTGCTACCTATATCCAAAGCTAAGCCACTGGAAGTATTTTCGGCCTCACCTTTAATTTTATAATACAGTTGTTCTCTATCTTTTTTGTCTGTAAAAACTAAATCATAAAGCTTTTGCATTCCCTTTCTCCCTTACCCAAATTTTCTCCTCAAGAAGTTGAAAATTTTAGCTAGCCAGTCAACTGGCTCAAGATTTATAACCTCAACCTCTACAATATTTAGTTTTTGTTTTTCAAGCCATACATTAAATAATCGCTCGCTTAAAAAGCCAAATACTCGTGCATTATAGGGGTCATATGCACTAATATCGATTCTCTTTTCCAGTTCAAATTCAATATCAAATAGCCACTGACAATATGCATCGAACAGTCCTTTTTTCATTACGAACATATTAAGAATGAACAGACTGGTTCTGCCCATTACTTTGATAAAAGCTTCATGATAATCCGGATGCTTTTCCAAAATTATTTTTTCCACTTCATCCAAATCTCTTTTATTATGGGCATGCTCGTATTGGCTACGTATCGTTTCTATATAATAGTTACGTTTCTTGGGTAATATAATATCATATTGGTTTAGTAGTTTTTTATAATCTGTAGCTTTAAAAATTGCAGCTTTTTTATCCTCTAAACTGCTGCTACGTGGTTTTGCTGCAAAATATCTTCTATAATGGCAAAGTCCTAAATATTTGCAGTCCAAATTTTTCCAAGCCCAGTATAAACCTGTTAACTCACAAAAGTTAGCATTCTTTTCAGAAATATTATCTCCGGTATCATCCCCAGTAAAGCCTAGGTCCTGCTTGCCTGCTTTGCCTACGTGAAGAGGCAGATAGACTTTATCTTCAGGCATCCAATATGCTTTATGAGTTGCTACAAGAATTTTAATATTCAAAGCTAATAAGCCCCTTCCTGCTTGGCTACACTTTTAAAAGTACGCCATAAAAGCATTAAATCTAGCCAGACACTCCAGTTTTGTACATACCAGGTATCCATTGCCACCCTTTCCTCATAGGTAGTGTCGCTACGGCCGTTAACTTGCCAATAACCAGTTATTCCAGGCTTTACCGCCAGATACTCTCTTACATAATTACCATAACGAGGTAATTCCTCTTCTATAATTGGACGGGGACCTACCAAACTCATTTCCCCACGTAGTACGTTAAAAATCTGGGGAAGCTCATCTAAACTAGTGCGTCTTAAAAAAGCTCCAATTTTGGTTATTCTAGGGTCATTTTTAAGTTTGAAATCCTTTTCCCATTCTGCTCTAGCCTCGGAATCCTTAGCTAACAGCTCTTTGAGTTTCTTATCTGCGTCCAGACACATGCTACGGAATTTATAACAGGGAAATATTTTCCCATCTTTACCGACTCTCATATGTTTAAACAAAATCGGACCAGGATCTTCCTTATAAATCCAAAACGCTATCCCTAATAATATTGGTGAAATTGCAATTGTCCCAAAAAAAGTAAGCGTGTAGTCGAAAATATTTTTAACTAATCTATTCCAAGGCCGTGCCAAGTTATTCTTCAGCTTTAGCAGCATAAGCTTTTCGTTAAAGAAGCTTTCTACCTCGAGTCCTCCCATAGGCATGCCAATAAGATTGGGAATAATAGCTATATTTTTTACCAATGGCTGAACTCTATAAATCAATTCGCCCTGCTTGGCTGGATCAACACTGGGAGCCGCTATAATAATATGCTTTACTCCTGTCTCTAGTATAACTCGTTCGATATCGTCAAAGCCTCCAAGCACGGGATATTTCTTAAGTCTTTTGCTATACACAACATTATCTTCTAAAAATCCTATAATTTTATAATTAAGCCCGTCATCTGCAGAAACCACCTTCTCAAAGCTTTCTGCGGTCTTACCAGCTCCTACAACCAATATAGGCAGCTGCAATAACTGTCTTTTGGCCAGAAAAACTTTAACCCAAAACCTAAACAAGGTAATAAGTATGAAGCTATTAACACCAAACAATAAAATAAACAATCTAGACGTGTTCGTAGCTGTTCTTGCAAGATACATCTCTACAATGATAGCAAAGGTCGCATAAATACATCCTTTAAAAATACACTGCACCGTACGCCAGAATTGTCTTCTAACTCCGTAAAGCCTTTCCGTGCTCAAAAAAACTATGAAAAGAAAAGGAAACACTAGCCAAAAATTAACCCAGGAAATATGAAGGTCCGTAGGATTATAAATTACCAAATAGCGAATCCGATAGGCCAATTCTTCAGCGGCAATTATTGCCACGTAGTCCGTAAGTAACAATACCAACGGCCAAAGCATACTTGCCTGCTTTTCTAATTTGGTTACCTTACTAGTATTAGACAACGTCTTTACTCCCTTTCCTCTAGTTTAAGTTGTAGCATACAAGCTACTAAAAACCAAAATATTCTCATACCACTAGAATTGTCCAGAACGTATTCGATCTGACCAAATAAAACTATATAACCGAAGAAAATCGAGAAAATTATTAAATCATAGGGATTTTCATCCTTACGCCAGGACTTGAAGCTTTCCACAATACAGCTTAAACAAAAATAGAGAAAGCCCAAAAGTCCTATGGTGCCGGCCTCCGCAGCCAGCTGTAATTCGTTATTATGAGCATGTACCAAGCCTTGAGTATCCTTATCGGACTTGTATTTCTCCTGGTAGGCCTTACGCCATTGCCCAATGCCCACTCCCGTAACCGGATGGTCCTTGAACATTTCCACGGAGGATTTCCAAGCCTCCAGCCTATCTCCGTTAGACCGGTCGGTGGTAACATTACCAATGGACAACAGGCGATTTCTATAAACGGGATTGGCCATAACTGCGCCACCGGCTAATACCACCACTAGGGCCAAGGCCATTAATTGCCTAGTATTTTTTCTGATATATTGCCAAAACACCGGTATTACCGTTATGGGAATGAACAGCCAGGTACTACGGCTTTTATTACTCCATAAACCAATAGCCAGGCAACCTAATAAAGCCTTGGCAACCTTTTTCAGCTTGGACTCAATGGAAGCATCATATATGAATACCAGCACCAAGGGCATCAGCATGGTCATGACTCCGGCTAACGTCAGCACATTGGAGCCGAAGCCCCAGCCCCGTACCCCTTTAAAGGCTCCGGTGCCAAAATGAATGGCCAGCTGATAGCCTGCTACCAGACAGTCAACACAGGTAACCGCCATAAAGGTCAGCAGCATGTTTACCACATATTCCTTTCTACGGATAAAACAGATCATTAAGCCGAATACTATGGCTCTATAGCAAAAGGCGTTGAAAAACTCTTTGAAGCTTGAAACTATAGCACCGGAAAACAGTACCGAGGGCAAAAGCGTCACCAGAAAAGCCATATAGGCAAAGACATACAGCATTGATGCCTTAGAAACCTTAATCGTCTTTTGTTTATGCCACATGAGAATACCTAGCAAAATACTTAGCACATAAAAAAACGTTCCGGCCGCCATGGACAACCGGGTGGTACACACCATAAGCGTTATACATATAGCCAAATATTTTTCCAGCTTCTCAGTTTCCAGAAAACCCATAACAAAATACCAACCTATTCCAAATATTCGATACAGCTGCTAACCAAGCAACCTACTGCACCAGTCTGCTAACTTAAATCGACGCAGCACCTTTTCAACAGAATCATTACTAGCAGCAAGCAGCTTTGTTTCCGCAGCAAAGGGGGTTAACGCCAGATAATCATAGTAGTCCTTGTTAAAGCAGGACTGCTCTGGAAAATTCCAGGGCTTTACCCGGCCGGCAAAATGCATTACTGCCATATTCCGCCTAGCCTCAAGGGCCAAGCTCCTATATTGGGAATTAAAAAGCAACTTAAAGTATAGATTAAATACCGGAGGAATAACATTCCATTTAAGCTCCAAGGGCTGCCAGCGCTTTTTAAAAAACTTATTTAAAACATCCTGGTCATGATGTCTCAGCTGCTTCTCAGCAGCTATATCCAACAGCTGCTGGGAATAATTTTCATTTCTCCATTGCTCCAGATCTATAAGCATGACACCGGAGTTAAAATAGCCATCTTCCCGGACCATACCAATAGTTTTATGCTTCTGCTCCATCATCCGGTCCGAGGATAAAATCCCCAAATCCGGTACTGCTCCCAAGGGAAGCGTTTTCAGCTCCGTGGCCCATAGCTCCTGAATATCCTTCAGAAATACCAGGTCAACATCCGTGTAAATCACTCGTTTAACGGTATCCGGCAATAACCTGGCCAAATCCAGCCGGAAGTAAGCCGCCCGACTGATATGGCCACTGGTAAATAGCCTTTCAAAGCTATCAACCTGGGACAGCTCAATGAAATTTACTGTAGCGCCAAGACGGTCGGCGGTAGCTGCTATTTTCTTTTTTCTATCCTCAGCAATGGCATCACTCAGCACATAGAAGCCAACTTCCTTGGCTTTGGTATTTGCCATTATAGATGCTATCACTACTGCAGCGTGCTGGGCATAATTATTATCCGCAGCAACTACAACATTTATACCTTCCAAACCAGTCTCCTCCAATTGGCCGGTTATTTCAAAACCAGCTCCTGTTTACAAACTAAGACAGAACCTGCCGGAACCTCCTTATACACGATTACTCCGGCTCCGATGACCGAATGCGCCCCTATACGGACACCTTTTAGTATCACCACATTACTGCCAATCCAGCAATCTTCCTCAATTACTACCGGCTCCGAGGTAAAGCCCTGCTTATAGATGGGGGTATCCTTAGCTCTGTACTCATGGTTATGATCATAAATTTTGACATTTTCCCCAAAAATACAGTTGGCACCTATAGCAACCTTGTCTCGGACGGTTATAGAACAGCCCGTATTGAAAAAGCAGTTTTTTCCAATGGAAAGCTGACCCTTATCCTCTATGATAATCTGAAGCGTATCCCTATAATGAAACTTTTCCGCCTCAAACTGTTTTCCATATTTTAAAGTTAATTCCAGCATTTTAAAGGACCTTTGCAGGGACCTTTT